>JAUWOG010000691.1 GCA_030612305.1 Armatimonadota bacterium
GCCGTTTGCCTTAGCCGTTTGGAGGACAGGCTTCCTAGCCTGTCAATGCCGTGGACTTTGCCAAGGGCAAAGTCCCTTGTGCAATCGAAGATTGCGCCGTTCATCAATGCCGTTTGCCTACCCGGTCTTCACTTTCCCGCGCAGGACATCCTTTATCGCGACGGCCCGGCCCGTGTTCTGCGCTATCTTGCCCGCCTCCACGATCGCGATATGCAGAATGATGTCGTCATAGTCGCGCGGCGGCACGCCCGTCAGGATCATCTTCTTGAAGTTCTGCAGGATCTTCTGCCCGCCGTAGATGAACTCGAAGTCGCCGATGGGCCGCGAGGCAATCGCTCCCTGGGCGCTGTAGCCGGCCGCGTAGAAGTTGCAGCGCTCCGGGAAATGCTCGACCGAGGTATTGAGGATCATCACTTCCTTGCCGGAGCGCATGTGCAGGTGGAAATACTCGAGCGGCAGCGCACCCATCGCCTCGACGTACTCGACATCGCTGCCGAAGAGGTTCAGGGCCAGCGCGACGCCGTGGATGATATAGGCCATGCGGTCCTCGAGGCCGCCGATCTCATCCCGCTCGTTGAGGTTCTCCTGAGAGAAGGCGCCGCCGACGCCCTTGATGACCCCGACGGTCACGTCACGTATCTCGCCAAAGCGCCGCCTGAACATGTCCGCCGCCGGCACCACGCTGAGGATCGAGCTATTGTACATGGGGGTCTTGTACCTCCGCGCGAGTCGCACGATTGCCTTCGCGTCCGGCAAGGTCAGCGCGAACGGCTTATCCACAAAGCTCGGAATGCCGGCTTTCAGAAATGGCGCCGCCAGCTCCAGATGATCCCCGCCGCCTCCGTCGCAGTCCGAGATGAAGATGGCGTCAATCCCCTTAGTCATTTCCTCGACGGTGTCGCACACCTTCGGCTTGCGGGAGAAGGCTTCGGAGAAATGCTCGGCCCGCTCGCGCTCATAATCATAGCACGCGACAATCTCAAAGCCGGGCACCTTCGGCAGCTTCTCGAGGTCCAGCGGGTCATAGATGTTCTGGTAATAGTGCTCGACTATGTAGTCATACTCCATCAGCTTCTCCGGCACCACATCGGCGTAACCGACCTGCGCCCCGAAGTAATACGCGTGCGTGTCACAGCGGATGAAGCCGAGCCGGATCTTCTTGCTCTTGCCCTTCTTCGCCATTTCGATGTGCCCCTTTCGTGTGAGCCTCAATCAATCTCCTGGACGACAGCCATCCTCTGTCCCGTGGAGTTTGCATTGGATGTCGTTTATCCACCAAACTCCTGAGCGGAAGCCCAGCTTCCGCCAGTCGTGCGAAACCGGATATGTCAAGGATAGGGCATCCGGAGCGCAGACGTCAATCCTGTGACCCGGCTTGTTGCAGGTAGCGCGCCGCCCGTTGCGGAACTCTACATCCCAGGCCGGAGCCATAATCTCTCAGGCGATACCCCGCACTGCAGGAGGACCATAGCGATGCGAGCGATGATTTTCCAGAAAGTCCCGATGCGCGACGGCGTTCATCTTGCCACCGATGTCTGGCTGCCGGACGGAGACGGGCCGTGGCCGGTGGTGCTCGTCCGCACGCCTTATCACCGCCAGGGCGCCAGTGGCCAGGGCAGGTACTTCACCGACCTCGGCTATGCCTTCGTCACTCAGGACACGCGCGGCAAGTACGACTCCGAAGGCCACTTCCGCCCCCTCGATGACGACCCGCCCGACGGCCACGATACTCTCGCCTGGGTCGCCGAGCAGCCCTGGTGCAACGGCCGCATCGGCATGACCGGCAAGAGCTATCTCGGCATGACGCAGCTCTTCGCCGCCGCCGGCAGCCACGAAGCTCTCCGCTGTATCCTCCCCGGCGTCGCCCCGAACAGCTTCTTCACCGACTGGATCCGCTATGACGGCTGCTTTGCGCTGGCGAACCTGGTGCGCTGGCCGCTCGACCACGCCATCTGCCCGACCAAGCCGCA
>JAUWOG010000711.1 GCA_030612305.1 Armatimonadota bacterium
CGCGGCTTGACGACTGGCGGCTTCTCGGCAGGGCACGAGTGCGCGCGCGACTCAATCTGGGCAGATTCGAGCAGCAGCCTGATGACACGAGTGTATCGCGGTCTGCCCTCGAAATCTCCCTTCCCGGCCACAGCAGGGACATCGGCGCGCACATGTCGCTCCACAACAGCCTCCAGTTCCGCCAGCAGCTTTTCTCCGAGGGTTCGGCGCAGTGGTACGCGAATCTGCGCAGCGAACTCCGCGGCCAGGCGGGCAGCACATGGGACTACCGCCTCTCGGCCTACTACGGGAGCCCGCACGGCTATTCGCCGTTGCGGCTGGGCTACTATGGCAGGAGCCAGTCGGTGAGCTTCCAGGCCGTCCATGCCGTGGCTGACAAGCGGCGCATTGACATCTCGACGGGCTTCGACTTCATCAACGACTACTGGCGCGATCTGACGATACGCAGCCAGTTCATGCTGGCACCCACCAGCCGCCTCGAGTTGCAGACCGGCTACAGCCTCGAGCGCAGCCAATGGCGACCGCTGACGCTCCGCTGGCTGCGTGCAACGACGGACTGGTACTCCGCCGTCACCTCCTACTACGACCTCGACCGAAGCAAGCTGACCCGCGCGACCGGGGAGTTCAACTGGCGCATCAACCGCTTCTGGCACCTCGACATGCTCGCCGGCTACAGCGGCTACACGCACCAGCTCGACCGGCTCGAGGTCCATCTGCTGCGCGACCTGCACTGCATGATGGCATCACTCTCATACAACAAGGAGCTCAATGAGTTCCGCATCAACCTGGGCATCAAGGCATTTCCATCCAACGAGCGCGTCTTCGGCTACGGCGCGGGCGGCTCGCGCTTCGAAAGCACCTTCGGGGAGTACTATTAGTGCGCTAACCGCCGGGTGCCACCTGACATGGAGACAACACGCAGCCAGACAACACATGCGCAACCGACCACCACCGCCTCCGCGCTCAAGCGGACATGGGCCGGTGCGGTAATCGTTGCCGTCCTCTATCTAATTTGCGCTTCGTGCCAGTTGGCGATCGCCGCGCCTGCCGATGAAGCGGCCCTCGCCCCGCGGCCGTCCAAAGAGCAGACCAGGCAACAGCTCGCCGAGATACTGGCCCAAGACAAGTACCGCGAGGCCGACGCGCCGCAGTTGAGTCCGTGGAATCCAGTTGCTGCGATACTGCAGGCGATCAACAAGGCCTTGGGAAAGCTCTTCGCGGCGCGTGACAAGCTGTACGCCGCTCACCCCCTTGCGTACTGGAGCGTCGTGGCACTGCTGGCGGCGATGCTGGTGCTCATCGCCCTGCACATGTACTCCGTCACGGCTCGTGCCTTCGGCGGCGGGCGTTCGCGCCGCAGCGACGTGACGACCCAGCTTCCGACGCAGCGATCGTCATCCGAGCTGCGGGCCCTGGCCGAGCGGGCGGCAGAGAACGGGGACTTCGGCCAGGCGGTCGTCTATCTGTATCTGGCGATACTCGTCCACCTTGACGAGCAGGGCCGGGTGGTCTTCAGTACCGCCGACACCAACCGCCAGCTACTCGACCAGTTGCGTGACCAGGGGACGCTTGCCGCCGACCTCCGGCCGCTGACGAATACGGTGGATGCGATAAGCTATTCGAGCCGCCCGGCCACCGCCGACGACTTCGCCCACGCGCAGCACGTCTCCGACGCGGTCATGGACTCACTTGCCGCGACGACGCCGACAGAAAGCACGCCATGACGCGAGCGATGTCCAACCTGAAGATGGGCGCCCTCCTCCTGATGCTGCTGGTGGCGGTAGGTGCGCTCGCGTACGTCATACAGGGCGGAACGCGTCCTGTGGACCTCCGCCCGACTCACGCCATTGACTCGTACCACCGCTGGGG
>JAUWOG010000264.1 GCA_030612305.1 Armatimonadota bacterium
CGCGGCTTCACTACCCGCACCAGATTGATCAGATTCGCCTCCTTGGCGAACGACGCCAGCCCCTGCCCCCGCCGCTTGTACGCCTCCTCAGACGCCACCGTGCCGTCAATGGCTACCGTCCGGCCCTTTACCTGCCACACCTTCAAGTCCTCGCCCACCGCCGCCCGAATCCTATCCAGCGGCGGAGTCGCCAGCTCATCATTGTATTGCACCAGATTCACGATGCTGAGGCCCTCGACGCTTACTGCCGCAATTACCTTGCCGACACGCGCCACTTCCTCCTCGGCGCTGAGATCCCCCTGCACCACAAGGCTCGTTTCATCGAGCACCACGTACTCGAGCTTGTCGCCGAATATCTCCTCCAGCGCCTCGGCCGCGGTATTAGCCGGCGGCCCCCGCTTCACTCCCTCCGGCACCACCAGGTCTATCACTGTCACCGGGCCCGTCCGCGCTGCGATCACACGGTGCGTCCGTTCCAGGCGCTCGTTGTTCTCGACCGAACCCTCCACAACTAGCATGTCTTCGCCCACGCTCGTGTACGTCAGCTCATCGCCGAGCGCCTTCGCCAGCTCCTCGGCAACCTTCTCGGCCGCTGTCAGCCCGGTCACCGACACCTCATACTCGTGCAGACCCATCCGGTCCCACACATACAGCGTGGTCACACCGCGCTTTCTCCCATACACAACTAGCTGCGCGATGCTCGATATCACTACATCTGCGATCTCCGGATTCGCGATCTGCACACGCCGCATCTCCACCATATGCAGCATCAGCGCCCGGCCCTCTGGTACTACCAGGCTACTCCCCGACCGCCATGCCCGGGACGCTCCCTGGGCATCGGCTGGCAGCGCTGTTGCTATGATGATGACTATGAGCCATAGGGGCACATACACACATGCGCCTGCCCAGGCCCTGGCCTCTCGAAGCTGTGTCTCCTGCTTCATCTCAGCGCTCCTTTTTATGCCGGCGCACTCCCTGCAAAACAACATTGCCCGGGACCCGTGCCGGCTGGATTCTGACCCCTGTTACTATTCACCATCACGCCATCGCCGTCTTGCGCGTTGCCTTATGCCCTATGCCCTTTGCCTTATGTCGTTTGCCTTATGTCGTTTGGAGGACAGGCATCCTTGCCTGTCAATGCCGTTATCTCATGCCGTTTGCCGTTGGCTTTTACCTTTGCCTGCCGCCGTCGCCCACCCTTCTCTTCCGCAACTCACGCCCCCGCCGAGCTTGCACCCTAGTCATCCGGCGTCACGTATTCCCGCGACAGGCCTCGTATCACCTCGACAGAGGGTTCCTTCGGTTTCGCTGCCGGTGCCCCCACGGCTGGCGGCGCACTCGGGCCGGCCGGCTCAGGGGCTCCCCACATCTCCGCCCACGAAGGCGGCTGTTCCCTCTCCGCGCGATCCGGTGCCCCACTGCCTGCCTCGGCCGGCCTCCCCGCGCCCTCCGGGAAGTTACCGATCAGAGTCCATGACTGCGACCGCTCCAGTGTCTCGATCAGCGCATCTCCGGTGCGTCGCAGGATCATCCGGATCTCGCCTGTATGATGACTCAGCGCCACGATCTGCGCGTCACGCGGAGTCACTGCAATAGTTACCGTCCGCCCCTCTTCGCCCCGCCGCGATCTCGGCTGCGCCTCCTCTTGCGCCCCGTCTTCAGGCTTCACCTCCGGCGGAGTCGTCACCGCGTTGACCGCCAATACCTCAATGTCCTGCAGCACCGTCTTGACCACACTCACCGCACCGGAGTCCGCAGTGAATATCGCCAACAGGTCAATATGGTCGCCCGGCTTGATGAAGTTGGCCACCCCGGACACATCGGTCACCGGCACTGTGATCGCGCGGTAATGCTCCGGAATACCGTAGGCCAGTGCCAATGACGTACTCCGCATCGTCACTGCATTCGCAGCAACCACCTCGCCCTGCTTCAGCGTCTTCAGGCTCAAACGTCCATGTAGGGACTCGGCAGTGGAGATGGTGCCTTTGGGGACCTTCTTGGTCTCGAAGGATTTCTGCTCGAACATATCCGTCCGCAGATCCGTGCGCGCCGGAATATCGGCAATGGGAACGGGGAGTTCGAGCGTTTCTGGTACAGCGGGGACTTTCTCTCGCTGGCCGCTGAGGAACACATACGCCACCGCCACAGCCAGCAAGCCCAATAGCATAGCCAGTGCTACCGCAGTTCGCCTGGGAAGCCGCATGGCTCGAACACCTCTTCTTGTCTTACTGTGATGGGTCGCCGCACCCGCTTCAACTTCGCGGGGCACCGAGTTGTTCTGTGAATGCTGTCGTATATTATGCCGCTCTTGCGGACTATTGGCTGCGACTATCCTATACTATGCAATGACCTTTTGCAAGGCTAAATACCGTTTTCCACGCTCCCCACGCCTCTTCACCTGCCCCAAACACGCTCCCCGAAGCGCCTCCAAACGCACCCCGAACGCGTGCCGAACCCGTAGGTCGGGCTTCCCGACTCAGCTATTGTGCCAGTCAATGCCGTTCGTATCGGGTTGGGGGCCCGCTCTGCGCGCTGAGGAGTAATCCCCTCCCCCACAGAAAAACATCGCCCCCGCCATAGAGGACGGGAGCGTATCGCCATCGGGCCTGCTAAGCTCACCAGCCCCGTTTTGGTCCAGTCCAAGACGGCTACCGGGCAGCTTAGTGCTCTCTGCACATTACCATCGCCGTGTTCAGGTTCACCGTCGTGTCGCCGGGCTCTCCGACAAACCGGCTGAAGAACGGACCGCACGCCAGCGGATGCAGGTACGTCAGGGTCACCCGTATCTGCGCATTGGGCAACGCGTCATTTTCGTATGCACTGATGTCGCCCAGCGGGCCCCACGCCGACCAAACGCCACCGTAATACGTCCGGTGCTCCAGCGTGGCTGTCAGATCATCAATCGTCAGCGTTGGTGCGCTGCCCAGGATCCGGTCGTTGATCTCCGTCGTTGTCGCTCCGACCGCAGCCAGTCGTGCACCTTCACGCGCCGCCTGATGAATCACCAACAGGTCCTTGAACACGAACCCGAACTCGATGATCCCGAAGAGGAGAGTAATGAGAAGCGGCGTCAGCAGTGCAGCTTCAACACTAACTCCACCAGCCCGTCTTGAGCATCTCTTTTCAAGCGAATGTGTGCGCATTTTCCCCCCACTTTCAAGAGTATTATAGCCACCCACGCTCAATACCTAATCAACGGGTAGTCAAGATTGTCTCAAAGCCCTCTTGCGCAATTCTACCACGCCCACACGCCCTTGGCCTCAGCGCCGCTGTAACAAGAAAGCAACCGACTTCTAAATCTCACCTCTCCTCTCCCCATTTTGGAGAGCCGCACAGCGTCCTCCAGAGGGACGCAGGGGGGGTGAGACGCCGTCGCCGTTCCGCCGCTTTCACCCTCCTCGGCCGGTCTCAGACTATCCTCCCGCCTCCCGCAACACCCTCAGCATCCGTCTCCCCGTCTCCGCCCATGAGAACTCACCTGCCCGCCGGTAGCCCGCGGCCACTTTCTCCTCGCGCACGCCCTCATCAAGCACGACCGCCTCCAGCGCCGCACACATCTCCCCCACATCATCGGGATCGAACAGCACCGCCGCATCCCCACAGACCTCCGCCAGCGCCGTCGCCCGCGAGCTGGCCACTGGTATCCCGCACGCCATCGCCTCCAGCACCGGCATCCCAAAGCCCTCGAACCGCGATGGGAACACAAAGGCTCTCGCCCCGCTGTAGAGCGCCGCCAGGTCCTCCCCGGCAATCCGCCCCGGCTGATACACCTTCCCGCTCAGTCCCAACTCCTCCACTAACCGCGCAAGCCGTTCATGCTCCTGCCGGTACATCCCCAGCAGCGCCAGCCCCATGTCCTGCACAAGCTCGCCGCCGCCCGCTTTGTGCCGCTCATTCCTCCGCACGAACTCCGCATACGCCTCCACGAGGCCGCCCAGGTTCTTGTGCGGGTAGCTGCTGGCGAGGCACATGATGTACTCATCCGGCAAGCCGTACTTCTCCCGCGCCGCCGCGATGACCGCTTCGTCCTCGACCCGCACGTACTCCGGCCCCGCCAGCGCCACCACCTCCACTTTCCCCTCCTCCACACCCAGCAGCCGCACTATGTCCCGCTTGCTGTGCTCCGAGATGGTGACTATCGCCGCCGCTTTCTTCGCCGACCGGGGCACCGCATAGTGCAGATACACTCGCTTGTGAAGCGCGAAGTTCTCCGGATACACCCACGGCTGCATATCATTTATCAGGATCACTCCGGGGATGCTCAGGTTCAGCGGCATCACCGCACCGGGGAAGAGTGCCACATCGAGGCCTTGCTCGGTGCATATCCGCGCCAGCCGCCGCTGCTCGTACAGCACCCGCGTTATCACATCGCCTGCATGAACCCGACACTCGACTACCTCGACATTCTCCGGCACGGGCATTGCCGTCGCTTCACTGCTGGCGAGCAGCACGATCTGATCCTCGCCGGCCTGCAGCGCCATATAGCGGACGAGCCCAACGAGTTCGGTCTCGACGCCATCCCGTTCCCCATAGACCAGATGCACCGCACTGATCCCTATCCTCATAGCCTTCCTGCCTTTCCAGCCGCACATGCCGTAATGGAGGGGCCTGTCCCAGGAAGCTCCGCGCCGCGGAGCTTTCCAGGCTGGCCCAGTAACTCAATCGCGATAGGCGCTTTTCCTGCTTGGGCCGGCCTCAGTGCGGTCGTGAACGGCACGACCGCCCTTCGACACCGCCCCTACACTACGCCCCCCACGCCCTACCCTTCTCCTCCCCATCGGACGTTTGCCTTTGACGTTATCCC
>JAUWOG010000041.1 GCA_030612305.1 Armatimonadota bacterium
TGCGGCTGCGGGTGAGATCGCGCGACGCCGGCGTGAAGGGGGCCGTGGCAGGTCGCGTGAAGGCGGAGATGATACAATCCGGACGCCGTATCAGTCCGGGATACCAGAGTGAGAGCAGAGCATGGCACGTGAAAGCAAGCAGCAGGTGGGCCGGCGAGCCGTGAAGATACTGGAGGCCCTCCGTGAAGTGTACGGTCTGCCACGCACGGCCTTGCGCCATCGCGCCCCCTGGGAACTGCTGGTGGCGACGATACTGTCGGCCCAGTGTACCGATGTGCGCGTCAACGAAGTCACGCCGGCTCTCTTCGACAAATACCCGACGATTGGGGATGCCGCCGAGGCTGAGCCGGCCGAACTCGAGCAGATAATACGGCCCACCGGCTTTTTCCGCAACAAGGCGAAGGCTATCCGCGAGTCGGCCCGGCGGATCCTGGAGGACTTCGGCGGGAAGGTGCCGGAGACGATGGAGAACCTGACGAGCCTCCGCGGTGTCGCCCGCAAGACGGCGAGTGTGGTGCTCCAGGCGGCGATTAAGCCGGACGGGCCACACGATGGCGTCGTCGTGGATACGCACGTGCAGCGGCTGGCCCGGCGCATGGGGCTGGTGCCCTCGACATGGACGAACGCCGACAAGATAGAGCGACGACTGATGGAGGTCTTCCCGCGCGAGCAGTGGGACCTTTCGTTCACCTTCATCGAGCATGGTCGGGCGGTCTGCAGTGCGCGCAAGGCTCTGTGCGACGAGTGTGTGGTGCGTGACCTCTGCCCACGCCGGGGGGTTTGAGCAAGCTGCGCGGTCTGACTCAGCACGACGCCAAGGAGTAGAGACGAAATGAAGCCACTCGCAGGTACGCCCATTTCCTCCATAGACACCCCCGCGCTGCTGGTTGATTACACGATCCTGCAGCGCAATATCCAGCGGCTTCAGGAGGCCAGTGACGCCGCCGGAATTGCGGTGCGGCCGCACATCAAAGCGCACAAAACGCCGCAAGTCGCCCAGATGCAGATACAAGCCGGAGCCATCGGTGTGACATGCGCGAAGCTAGGTGAGGCCGAGGCGATGGCCGCCGGCGGCATGGACGACATCTTCCTCGCCAACTGCATCGTCGGAGAGCTGAAGATGGCGCGGCTCGTGGCGCTGGCGAAGCATGTCCCGAAGCTGTCGGTCGCCGTCGAGAGCACCGAGTCGGCGCAGCAGATGAATGACGCCTTCGCAGCCGCAGGCCTCATCCTCGACATCATCATCGAGGTCAACATCGGCGCGAACCGTGCCGGCGTCGAGCCGGACCGGGCCGTGCAGTTCGCGGAGGCGCTGGGGGAGTACCCGGCGCTGCGCATCACCGGTATCATGGGCTACGCCGGTGGTCTGGGCTACATAGTCTGTGATGAAGACGAGCGCATCGAGATAGCCGCCGAGGAGGCACGCAGAATCAGCGCCGTGGCGGATGAGTTGCGCGCCGCCGGCTTTGACATGCAGACTATATCCGGAGGCGGAACTCCGACCGCGGGTCGCTACCGGAAGGGCTGCGGCCTCACCGAGGTGCGCTGCGGCACCTATTGCCTCAATGACTGCAACCAGGTGGACCTGGGGGCCTGCGCTGTCGAGGACCTCGCGGCCACTGTGCTCTCGACTGTCGTCGCCGTCCCCGCTGAGGACCGCATCATCATAGACGCCGGAACGAAGGCGCTCGACCAGGCCGTCAGCGACCTCACCGAGGGCTACGGCCGGCTGAAGGGCCACGAGGGCGGCGGGGTGTACAAAATCAACGACGAGCACGGCTATGTGGATGGGACATGCCTGCAGGGCGATCTCGCAATCGGTGACATAGTGGAGATCTACCCGCCCAGAATCTGCACCTGCCTGAACCTCTATGACTACATGTACGTCGTGGAGGACGGCCATGTCCGCGATGTCTGGCGCATCACCGCACGCGGCGCAAATACCTGAGCGAGGCCGCCGGCCCATGCACGCCACTCGCAGGCTGGAAGCCTGCGCCACGGGAATATCTGTGCCTGCTCGCGTTCTTGACACTCGCGCAGAACGCAGCCTATACTGGTCGCGAAAGGAACTGATGCAGCAGAGATGACCCCGCACGAGACAATCACCGACGACATGGAGCAACTCCTCGCCGTACTTCCAGAGCGCGCGCGCAGGGAACTCACCGAGCACCCCCGCCTCAAGGAGCTTATCGAAGTCGTGATAGACCTCGGAGGCCCGATCGAGGCCCGTTTCCCCGACAGCTTTGAACTGCTTGGTGAGGAGCCGGTCGCCCATGAGGACATCGAGGAGGTGGTGGCCGGCCTCGGCGAGTTCGACCACGACAACCGCGCCGGCATTGAGCGGACGCTGCATCGCATCTCGGCGATGCGGAATCGTCTGGGAGAAGTGGTCGGCCTGACCTGCCGCGTGGGCCGCGCGGTCCAGGGCACCATAGACGTCATCCGCGATGTCATCGAGTCGGGGGACAGCATCCTCTTCCTTGGCCCGCCCGGCATCGGCAAGACCACCAAGCTCCGCGAAGTCGCCCGCGTGCTGGCCTCGGAGTTTGAGAAGCGCGTCGTCATCGTTGACACGAACAACGAGATCGCCGGCGACGGGGACATCCCGCATCCCGCCATCGGCCGGGCGCGACGCATGCAGGTCCCCAACGGCTCCAAGCAGCATGACATCATGATCCAGGCCGTCGAGAACCACATGCCGGAAGTCATCGTCATTGACGAAATCGGCAATGAGGCCGAGGCCGCCGCGGCTCGCACTATCGCCGAACGGGGCGTGCAACTCATCGGCACCGCGCATGGGAACACGCTCGAGAACCTGATGGCGAATCCGACGCTGGCGGACCTCGTCGGCGGTATCCAGGCCGTCACGCTCGGCGATGATGAGGCGCGCAGGCGCGGGACGCAGAAGGTCGTCCTCGAACGCAAAGCGCCGCCGACATTCCAGACCGCCGTCCAGCTTGAAGGCCTCCGCCGCCTCGCCATCTACCGCGACGTAGCCTCCACCATTGACCGGATACTCCTCGGCCAGATCGTCACGCCGGAAGTCCGGAAACGCAGCGCCGACGGGGAGTTCGAAGTCATCCAGCAGCAGGAAGTCAAGCCGCCTGGTGTCGCCGGTCAGGGCACCAGCCTGGCGCACCTGAACAGGCGGATTCAGCAGGCCCAGAGAGCCACCGGCAGCCGGCTCTTCATCAAGGGCCTCAGCCGCAGTAAGGTGGAGAGGGCTCTGCGCCAGCTCCGGGCGAATCTCACTCTCGTCAACGACGCCGCTGAGGCCGACATCATCCTCGCCTCGCAGAACCATGCCGCCGAGCTGTCGGCGCACTCCCCGGCGGACTGTGAAGTGCGATGCGTGCGCTCGAATACGTTCTCTCAGATCTATGAGGCGCTGCGGGAGATAGCGGGCGCGGATGCCGGCTCGCTCGAGGAGTTCGCCCTCGGCCAGGTCGAAGAGGCCCTTGAGGAAGTCACGCGCACGAACCAGGCCGTCGAGCTCCTGCCCCAAAACGCCTACATCCGGCGCCTCCAGCACGAGCTTGCCGCCAAGCACAACTTCCGCTCCGGCAGCGTGGGCAAAGAGCCGCGCCGCCGCGTGACCATCCACCCCGACTGAGGCCGGGGCCGCGCCCGGCTCTATGCTATAATACCGCCAGCTTCTCAGTACACATACAGGGAGTCACACGATGGCCGGGCTGTTCATCGTACTCGACGGCATTGACGGATGCGGCAAGAGCACACAGGCCCGCCTGCTGGCGGAAGCTCTCCGGCGGCGCGGCGACGAAGTGCTCCTCACCTTCGAGCCCGGCGACACGTCGGTAGGCGCGAAGATCCGCCAGATCCTGCTCGACCCCGACACCGGCGACATCGAAGCCCTGACTGAGGCACTGCTGTTCTGCGCCGACCGCGCCGAGCATGTGGCCACCGTCATCAGACCTGCACTCGAGGCCGGCAAGACAGTCGTATCCGACCGCTTCGGCTCCTCGACTGCAGCGTACCAGGGCTTCGCCGGCGAGCTGGGGTTCGAACCGGTCTGCCAACTCAATCAGATTGCCAGCGGCGAACTGATGCCCGACCTGCTGATCGTGCTCGATATTGCCCGCGACTGCGCACGCGAGCGTCTCAGCCATGTCGCGCGCGGCTACGACCGCATTGAGCAGAATGTCCAGTTGCTGCTGACCGGCCTCGGTCAGGATATTCACGACACCGGCTGGATAGATGCACGCCTCGCCCACGATCGCTTCAGCCGCCTGCGAGAAGGCTTTCTCCACTGCGTGGAGATCGCAGGGGACCGCGGTGTCGTAATAGACGCAAGCCGGGCCGTCGAGCAAGTCCATGAAGAGATCATGCGGAGCGTGACGGAGGGCGAGGACCGATGAGCTGCGGCGATGTTGCGGGCCATCAGGGGACGCTGCAGGTGCTCAAGCGGGCGGCGCTGACCGGCCGCGTGCCTCATGCGTACCTCTTTGTCGGCCCCCCGAATGTCGGCAAGACCCTCGTCGCAGTCGAGTTTGCCAAGGCGCTCAACTGCGAAGCGCTCACCGACCCGCAGACTGTGGATGACATCGAGCCGTGCGACGAGTGCAGCGCCTGTGTGCGGATAGAGAAGGGGATACATCCCGACTTCCGGCTGCTCCAGCCGACGACGCATCTGGAAGCCGACGAAGTGGACGAGATGGTGCAGATGGAGGGTGCGGTAATCCGCATCGAGCAGGTGCGAGAACTCATCGAGAGCGCCTCGTTCAAGACGAACCAGGCGCGGCGCCGCGTCTTCATCATCACCGGGGTCGAAACGATGAACATCCCCGCTGCCAACGCCTTCCTCAAGACGCTGGAGGAGCCGCCGGGCGATACCACCTTCGTCCTCACTACGTCCCAGCCCAGCCACCTCTTGCCGACCATCATCTCACGCTGCCAGGTGCTTCATTTCCATCCCGTGGCGGCGGATGTCGCCCGCGAGTTCCTTGCCGCGCGCTATCCTGATACTGCGCCCGAGCAGATGGACTCGATTCTCGCGATGGCAGCCGGCCGCATCGGCTGGGCGATCAAACTTCTCCAGCAGCCCGACGTGCTGCAGATACGCAGCGACTTGCTTGATATGTGCGCGGAGTTGGCCGATGCGGAGTGGGTCGAATGTCTGCGTGCCGGGGAGTTGCTTGTGGACGCCGCCGAGAGGTGGTGGATCGCGGGCAACGAGGCGGAGATGGCGGAGAAGGCGCTGAAGGCGAGCCGCGATCGCGTGCTGCGAACGAGTATGCGTGACATCCTCGACGTGCTGGCGACGTGGTTCCGCGACCTGCTGCTGCTGTCCGCGAATCCGGAGGCCGACGGGCTCATCAACATGGACCGCGCGGATCAACTGCGGCAACTGGCCCCGCGCTACCAGCCGCGCAAGTGCCAGGCCGCATGTACGCATCTTCAGACCATGCACGCCCAACTGCGCCAGAATGCGAATCTGCGCCTCGCCGCCGAGAACCTCGCACTCCGCCTCATCGTCACCTGAGGCGGCACACTACCCCGCCCGCAGCTTCTTCCACTCATCCACCATTGCCACGGTGTTCGCCCACGGATTCGGACCGTGGACTGACGGACACGCGCCCAGCACCACGCCGGTCGTCCCCAGAACCTCGAACACATGCCGCACCACATCGCGCACTACCTGCGGGTCCTCGGCATTGGTATGGTGCGTGTTGTCCGGGCCGGTGATGAAGCTCTTGGTGCCCGCCAGCGAGTCGCGGATCACCTCCAGGTCAATGTCGTGGAACCCCAGACCGATGGAGTCGATGCAGTCGAGGTCCAGGCGGCGCAGATAATCGAGCATCGGCATCACGCCGGTGTGCGCCGTGTAGGTCATGAGCATCCCGCCCTCGTGGGCCAGCTTCGCCTCCGCCTGCAGCTTGTCGAAGAGGAATTCTTCCAGCATCGCCGGGCTGTAGAAATCGCAGGTCTCGTAGAAGCCGTTGCGGTGGACGATATCCACGCCCAGGTCGGCGGCGATTTGCAGGTTGCGCAGGTTTATCTCATGCTCCATGTCCAGATAGCCGTGTACGAGGCCGGGGGTGTCGAGCATCATGATGCACAACTGCGAGGGCCCGAACACCTGCAAGCCGCCCGTGAGTCCGGCGCCACAGCTTGCCCGCGTGGCGAGACCCCACTTGTCCGCCAGTTGCGTTTTGGCCTCATTGAAGCGGAAGCGCACCGCGTCGAGATTGGCGTCCGCGTCCAGTGGCTGCATGATGTGGCGGAAGCACTCGAGGTCCTGCTCGCTCTCGATCCACGACTTGACCCCGTGCGCGGGCAGGAAATCACTGTAGAAGGGGATATCAAAGCTGTGCGGCCAGCGCTCATCATACCTGATCGCAGCCTCGACCTCGCCGGCCGGAGTCGAGTAGGCCTTGTGGAGGATGTCGTCCTCCATCCAGACGCGGCTGGAGACTCCCGGCGAGGACTGCGACCCACCGAGCCCGACATCAATCAGCGGGTCAATGCCCAGCACGCTGACGCAGTACTCGATGCGCTCGCGCACCGACGGGCCCCACGGGAACTCGTAGCCGCGACCGACCCGCATCTTCTCATGGAGGGGATTGAAGCCCGGCGTGCAGGGGACATAGTCCACCGGCTCGCGCCTCAGTGCGGCCAGCACACGCTCCCGGGATGTCATCTCGGAAATCGCCATCGTCATTTGCTCCCTTTGGGGTACGCGGACACCGGGCTGAAGCTGGGCCATGCCCGGGTTCAGCCGTTGAACCTGTTCATGGCCGCGTCGAGGCCTTCGGTGAGGATGAACTCTACGGCGTTGGCAGCCTTGAAGATCAACTCATCGGCGATGTCCTGCTCCGACGGCTTGAACGGAGAGAGGACATAGTGGCGGGCGTCCTGTGCGGGCGGCGGCGAGCCGATGCCCAGACGAACGCGCGGGATTTCGTCGGTGCCCAGGCAGTCAATAATGTTACGCATTCCCTTGTGCCCGCCGGGGCTGCCCTTCCGCCGCACCCGCAACTGCCCCAACTCCAGCGCGATGTCGTCATAGACGATGAGGAGGTCCCAGGGGTCCACACGGTAGAAGCGGGCAACCAGATCCACTGGCTGCCCGCTGTTGTTCATGAATATCTGCGGCTTGATTGCGAGCACGTCATGGTCGGCGATGCGGCCCTTGCCGAAGAGCGACCGGAAGCGGCGCCGCTGGACGTTGATGCCGTGCCGCTCCGCGAGCGCATCTATCACCCAGAAGCCGATATTGTGCCTGGTCCTGCCGTACTCGCGCCCGGGGTTACCCAGGCCGACGATGCAGTGCATGGGGCCTACCGCCCGCTCGGGCTATTCTGACTTGCCTTCGCCCTTTTCTTCATCTCCAGCGGCCTCTTCACCCTCTTCGCCTTCCTCACCCTCCTCGACCTCGGCTTCCTCTTCCATCTCTTCAGGCGTGAGCTCGCCTTCTTCGAGCGCGAGTTCCTCGAGTTCGCCCTCGAGGAGTTCCTCATCAACACGTACTTCGAGGTCTTCTTCAGTTATCGGGCGCGCGATCGTGACCACTGGGTCGTCCGGATCCAGAAGAAGTGTGATGCCCTCCGGCAGCGCGATGTCACCCGCATGTCGCGTGTCGGCGATCTCCATCCCTGTCACGTCAATGACTAGTTGCTCGGGGATGTCCGTGGGCAGACACTCGATCTCGACATCGTAGCTGAGCTGGTTGATGGAGCCACCCTCCTCGACCCCCGGGGCCTCACCCTCGATAACCAGACCGACACTGACGATGACGGGGTCGGTCAGCGAGATCCACTGGAGGTCCACATTCAGCGGCTCCTTGTGAACCGGCGACCACTGTATCTCCTTCAGCAGCGCGGCAACGTCGGGGTCCGTCTCCGCCCCCGCCAGGTCAAGCTTGATGAGGACGTTCCCGCCTCCGGCCTGGTCCAGCACTTCGTAGAGCCGGCGGCGTTCAACGGTAAATGGCAGCACATCTTTGCCCAGCCCATAGACTACACCGGGCACCTTGCCGGCCGCTCGCAGCTTCTTAGCCACGCCGGTGCCCCGCTCTCCCTCGGCTCTCTTCTCAGCATGTAGCGTTACCTGTTCCATTGTTGGTCCTTCCTCCTGGTTCTCGGCCTGACAAGACAGAACACGCCGGCCCTGCGAACGCATCCTGCGCGCAAGCCCGGTGTGGAATACAACGTGGCTGGGGCGGCAGGATTCGAACCTGCGAATGCGGGATCCAAAGTCCCGTGCCTTACCGCTTGGCTACGCCCCATCTCACTGCTTAACAGCCCATCTGCTGCTTCTGCACACGACCCGAGTCGCCCCGCCGCACAAGCACTTCCCATCGTTCAGCGATTCGCCGCCCACCGCCGGGCAACTACCAGATCGCTCACCTTGTCCACGTCAAAACCAACACACGGATGCGGGCTGATTACTACAAGCACTTCGCATCCGAGTAGCTCTTCGGCGCGTCTCACTGCTCCAACCAGTGAGAGCTTCTTCAGTAGTAGTTTACCCACAAAACGCCATCCTAGCAAGCGCCCCAGACCGATTATGCTCTTGCGCTGCGCAAAAACCTCGCCTAGACGCTCGATGTTCTCATCCAGGAAGCGCCTTGTCATCGCCGCCATGCAGCCGCTCACGAAGCTCTCTTCGACCAGCTTCACCACCGTCCGCCGCATCTGGGGGAATCCCGACTGCGCCACCGAGGCCTTCACGATGCTGTATGCCAGATCAGCGCTCGGACGGCTGCGGCAACTCTGCACGAAGTGACTGACCGCCTCCGCAGTCAGTGTCGGGACGTCACACGTGCAGATCAGCACGTAATCCATGTCGCTGAGCGCGTCCGCCGCCGCCTCCACGGCATCCATGTAGCTTTCGCCTTGCGGTTGAATCACGGGAAGATCGGTCTTCAAGTGCGGCGCGGCCCCTGCATCGTGGGCCACCACGACGACGCGCTGTAGCTCCGGACACTCCATCAGCGCATCCATGACGTATGCTATCATCGGCCTGCCGGCCAGCTCAATGAGTGCCTTGTGCGGCACTCCGAGCTTCTTCGCCAGCTTGTCCGGCCCGCCGCTGGCCAGTATCGCCGCACCGAATGTCGCCACGCTCTCGTCGCTCATCTCTGCTCCCCGCGAACGCCGTCGGATGCGCAAGGCGAATAGTTTACCATTTCTCCGGCATGAATCCAATACCCCTTGGCGCGCAAAGCCTGTGCACAGTGTTCCGCCTCGCCCGCGCCGGCGAACAGACCGAACACGGCTGAGCCGCTGCCGGACAGCATCGCCACCGCTGCGCCGGCCTCAAGCATGGCCTCTCGCAGTGCAGCGACCTCCGGGTAACGCGCTGCGACAACACGCGCAAAGACATTCACCAGCAGGTCAGCGCAATCAAGCAGCCCGGCCCCGTCCTGGAGGCGCTCGAAGAGCCGTCGCGTCGCCGCGCCATCGGAGTAGCTCTCCGGCCCAAGCAGTCCATACGCCTCGGCGGTGCTGATGCACAAGTCAGGCTTTGCTATGACTACATAGCCGGAAGCGGCTTGCGAGGAGGTAGTGAGCCGCTCGCCGCGCCCTTCACCCAGAGCCGTCCCGCCGCGCAGGAAAAACGCCACATCGCTGCCGATCTCTGCGGCCAGCGCGTCCAGGTCCACACCCGCGCCGACTATCCGCTGCAGCGCGCAGAGTGTCGCCGCTGCATCTGAGCTGCCGCCGCCCAGCCCTGCCCCGACAGGTATCCGCTTGACGAGGGCAATCGTCGCGGCCGGCTCGACACCGGCGGCCTCAAAGTACCTCCCGGCAGCACGCAGGCAGAGATTCTCCCCGCTATCGGGCACTGCGAAGCCCTCCACGACAAGGCGTAACCCGTGCCCCCCCAAGGTGACAGTCAGCTCATCAGCCAGGTCCACGGTCTGAAACACGGTGACCAGGTCGTGGTAGCCGTCCGACCGCTGCCCGAGCACCTCCAGGCCGAGGTTTATCTTGGCGCAGGCCCGCACCGTGACCGCTCCATCGTTCGCCATATCAGCTACTGCCCCTCCGTCACGCCCTCGACGGCAACGGCGAGCTTCACGAAATCCTCCAGCTCCAGAACCTCACCCCGGCGGCTCCCGTCAATCCCCGTTTCGGCCAGGGCAGAGTCGAGCTGGTCCCTGGCGATATCCAGATGCTG
>JAUWOG010000507.1 GCA_030612305.1 Armatimonadota bacterium
TGGCTCGGCCTCCCAAGAGATGGGTGGCTCGGCCTGAGCTTTCGGCCTCATCGAAAGCTCAGGTGGCAATTGGACAAGCTATGCTTGTCCAATTGCCAGCTTCCAGCCCGAGTCTTCCGCCCCCGAGTCCGTTCGCCTCAATTTCTTCAATTGGACATCTCAAACTTGTTGTCGTGGGAAACCAAAGCCCTCCAATAAACGAACATACCTGCGGGACACGACACTAGCCCGACGCATCTCTCTGATTCGCTACGTCCTTGCTCGTGCCGACGCCTAGACCAGCGTCACCTCGCCGCCCCCGTACTTCGTCAGCGCCTCGTACACGGGCTCCACAACATGGTCCGGCGTCACGCTGACGTGATGGCGGTGCCCTGCGTAGCCGACGGTCTGCAGCACGTCCTGCAGGTTCTCGATCTCCGCCACACCTGCGCAGCCGAAGAAGTCATCCGCAATCGGGTCCTTGGTGAACTGGCCCTTGCCGAGGAAGAACTTCATCTTGCCATCCTCGGTCATCATGCTGCCGAAGGTGAATGGTGTCGGCTTGATCCGGCCCTGGCAGGGCCCGAAGGCATTCCCCTCGCCGACCGCATTGGCCAGAATCGCATGGTCGGTGACGCGGCCCTTGTTAGTCATCATCGTCCGGGGCACCGGCCCGCAGTGAAACAGGATGCACTTGTCGTCTTCCTCCCCGTAGTTGTTGTTCCAGTCCAGGCAGGTGACGACATTGCCGGAGGCCTTGCTCAGCGCGTACATGGCAACCGCGTTGCCCACATCCACCTCGCAGGCCGTGACGACGCCCCGGTCATTCATCTCACTGAGCAGCACGCACGGTGAGATGCCCAGTTGCTGCTGCAGCTCAATCCAGCAGCGCACCGCGACGGCGTCCATCCCGTACTCCTTCACGACCTGGTCCAGCGCCACGCCCAGCTTGCAGATATTGCTGAACGCTTGCTCGGGCACGCCGCGCCAGTTTGTATAGTCTCCCAGCCGCTTCGCCTTCGCCTTGACCTGCCTGTCGGTGTCCTTCATCGCCGCCATGCGCGCGAAGATGTCCGACAGATCCAAAGTCTCCATCGTGATGTCGGACCGCTGCAGCGCCACCTCATCAATCCGCACCGTCTTGAACGCCGTAGTCCGCGCACCGACGGCCCCGACCACCATGCCCTTCATCCCGTTGACCACGCGGCACATGCGGTCGAAGTAGTCCACATTTTCCGCGAACCGGTCAGTGCTCGGATGCACGGTATGCGGCTTGAGCGCCGTGAACTTGAGCCGGCTCTGGTAGAAGACGTCCATGATGGAGAACTTGCCGCAGAAGGCGTCACGCCGCAACTCCGGCGCCATCTTGTCAAGCTCATCGGGATATGCCTGGATGAGTATCGGCACCCCGCAGTCCTTGAGCGCCGCTATCGCGCCGGTTTCATCGCCGAAGTTCGGCAGGCAGAGAATCACGCCGCCGAACCTCCCCCGGTTCTCCCGCAGGAACTTGGCATACAGCTCCCCCTCGGCTGGCGTCTCGACCGCCCCGTAGCGCGTGTGCGACGCGCCCAGCACCAGTGTCCTGTGCCCCAGTTGCTTGAGCCGTTCCCGCATTTCCTTGCGCGCTTCGGCCTGCAACGATGCGGGGAAGAACCCCCGGTTCCCGAAGAACAGTGCGAAAGTCGTCCTCTCCTCAGCAGGCTTCTCATTACCCATCATGTCCTCCTCATGCTCGTCAGACATCCGCGAGCGTATTGTGAGAGAATGTAGCTAGCCAACCCCGACCTCTCGGCGGAGACCATTCCATCGCCACCATTACCTTCTCCGCCCGCCGACGAATCCCTGCCTTCTCTCATTCCACCTGCGCTCTGCTCATTGTGGCCTACCCCCGGGCGCAAAACCTTGATGAAGTCTTGAGCATTTAGCGGGCGCAATACGGAGCAAGTCTGACATATCCTGTTGGATACCATCATCTCTCGCCCGCCCGCGTGGCTCTCGATCCGCAAGGCCGCTCGGATACTGACGGGCACGGATGGTCGGGACATTGACTGAATACTGGAATGACGAGAACGGGATTACCACCGTTGAGTACGCACTGTTGCTGGCCCTCGTGGTCGCCGTGGCCATCCTCGCTTGGAGTTCGTCAATGGGTGACATAGCGCCCCGAGCAGCGAGACGCGCCATGTGGGGCGTATGGAACGACTGAGAGAGCTAGGCGACACACACCTCGCCGCAACTGCGCGCGACGAAACACTGTAGCCACACCAATACCCTCAGGCTGCACGCATACTGCACCAGGCCCGCGCCCTACCTCGTTGACGGGCGGCGGCATAATACCCCCAGGACCTCGGGCTTTCGGCCCATGCAATCAACTCCCTCAGCTAGAGAGCCTGATTCTCAGCAGTAGGTTCTGCCTGCCCGAGATCATCGCCACCAGTGTGACGATCGCCGCCGTCTTGCCGGACATCGCCAACATCTCCTGAAGCTGTTTCGCCTTGACCATCGTGCCTGCCTTGGATACACGACATTGATGAATCATTGAGCATCCAGCGGGCGCAATACGGAGCACCTTTGACGTATCCTCTTGGATGGCATCATCTCTCGCCCGCACGCGTGGCTCTCGGCCCGCAAAGGCACTCGGATACTGACGGGCACGAATGGTCACGACATTGACTGAATACTGGAATGACGAGAAGGGGCTTACCACCGTTGAGTACGCCCTGTTGCTGACACTCGTGTTTATAGTCAGCATGAGCGCGTGGGAGCCTCTGGTCCGCACCGGCACTGTTGACGCGGTCAAGCGAGCGCTTCAGAACCTGGGGAGATAATCGCACAGCAGAGAAGTGCACAGCAGAGAAGTGCATACCGAAGAAGTGCACATCCCACAAGTGCACATCCGAAAAGTGCACGCCCGGAATTCCCTGCAAGTGAGTCCACTTGCACCTGCGGGCCCCTGCCGTTCCCATAAGAAAACGCCCTCCTGCTGATGCGGGAGGGCGTCGTTGGTTCACTCGGCGGCGAGAGCTACGGGTTGATGTGGAACCACAGCTTCTGCGCTTGTGTGTCGCTGCCAAGGATG
>JAUWOG010000090.1 GCA_030612305.1 Armatimonadota bacterium
ATTCTGGCAATCCCAGGCAATGTGACGCAAGCGGTAGGCCTGCACTTCTTCCTGGAGCGCTTTCTGATAGCCGGTATTCTGGCATCGCAGATATGGGTTGTCTGGGAAGGGTTTGATACGGCCTTCCGAGGGCCCGGCTTCCCTGCAGCCGATGGCTCGGGGCCGAAGCTGCCACCCACGGAGAGAACAGGATGGAGGCGGGCAGTACATGCGCGCTGGCGGCTGCTGGCGGCTCTGGGTGGTGGGGTCGCTGTGGGCAGCTACGGTGTCATCGCCTGGCATTTCGGGTGTAAGGCACTGGCACACAGCGAGTTGGACGGCGCTCTCGCCAACTACGGTGCGCTGCTAGGAGTACTGCTCCTGGCCGCCGCGATGGCACTCATCTGCCGCTCGCTGGTCACTACCGGCAGAGGATGGCTCTGGTGGCTGCCTATGTGGACGATGCCGATTTTGGGGTATCTGTTCGTGCCGGTTTGCTACGGGTTCGAGCGTTGGCACCCGGTTGCGGTGGCAGCGCTGACGTTGTCGGTAGTGCTCTTCTGTGTGGCGCAGGTGTGGGTGGCGCTGAAGGCGCGGGAGGTGCAACGACAGGAAGCCGCAAGTGAAGTGAGGCGGCTGGATTGAGTGTATGGGAAGAGGCTGGTTGGGCCCAATCTCAGGCCATCCTCCGGCGGCTAGTGGACAACGACAGGGCCTTGCCCGTAAGCGTTATCGTGCACGCGTGTGGTCTGGTCGGGCCGGTCGGGATAACGTACTGCGCCCTCTGGCTGCTCGTATTTGGCAAACCAGTTGTGATGAATCTCGCACTTCTCCCTGGGGCAACCACGAATCGCTATGGTCTCTTCGCCATAGAAGATGTCGGCCCCGAAGGTGTTATGATGGATGAGGATGGTCGAGCCGGCGGAAGCCTTCCCGTCGCGGGTCCCGTGCATGTCGAAGCAGTGGTCCAGCGATGCTCCCAACTCGACGTTGTTGCGCGCCTCATAGCCGGAGCCGACATGGCCGGTGCCTGCGATTGAGTGGCGGTTGTAGTCAAAGAGGTTGCATTCGATGAGTGACACCGACTTGCGGTGGCAGATGCCGTAGCCCAGGCCGCGGTACTGGCAGTGGTGGATGTAGTTGTGGTGGATATGGTGGCCTGTGCCCTCGTGGAGAACGACGCCGGTGTGACCGAATCCTGAGATCTCGCAATTGTCAACCTCAAGCCGGTCGTGGGCAGTCCGGATTCCGTAGGAGAGCGGGAACTTGTAGTAATAGTCTCGTCCCAGGCCGCCGGGCTTGAAGGCTCTATCGTGGTGTCTGATATAGGGCTTTGGGTTTGGGCCGCGGATGCGAAGTCCGGTAACGCGCACATCCGGGCCGGCGGCTTCGATGATCATGGGCGTGTCGAGCGCGTCACTGGTTATCAGCGCGCCCTGCGATCCCTCCCGCCCTCGGTTGCCGGCCAGCGTGACGCCCTCGGGGACGCTGAGGACGAGTTTCTCGATGTAAATCCGCGCGGTCAAGTCTATCTCAACTGCGCCCTCAATGAAGACCACATCACCGGCCTTCGCCTGCGCAAGTGCCTCCAGCAGCCCGTGCAGGTCTGTTACGGTGTAGTCTCCGCCGGTAACAATGCGAGTGTATCCCTCGCCGCCCCCGATGGGGCCCCGCTCGTCGGGCTGCGCGCCATACACCACGCCTTCGACCTCCACCCAGGTCGCCTGCGCGCCATCGCCCCAGCCGGGTGTGCTCCACATCAGCGCAAGCATAGAGCACGCCACAGTCAGGCCGATTGCTTTCGTCTCAAGCGATAAGGCACGCATAGTAAGGGCCCCCCTCTCCATACTCGGCACAATCCATTATACCCCCAATAGCAATGTGGCGGGGATGCTATCCGCGGGGCTTTGACGGGCGGCAACGGCGGAAGGCAACGCCCACGGCCGGCGGGGCACGGGGTCCCCGCCCTAGAGAACGGCAAAGGCGACGGCGCGGGCGCGGGGGCTGCGCGCGCTACAGGTCTGGATACAGGGCGAGAGGGTTCTCATCACGTCGAGTGAGGTTCTGGAGATGAACGGTTGGGTTATTGATGAACAAATGTACGCTCGCGGGAAGCGGTATGAACTGCCAGAGGAAGCTGCAGGCGAGTTGGAGAGCAAAGGCCAGAGCGAGGAGACGACGTCCCCGCCTGGTAGCCCTGAAGCAACCCGCAACTCCACACATTGTGGCAATAATGATGGCGAGGAGACGGCGTTTCTGCTGCTGCGGCCGCTGAGTGATGCGGAAGCGCTGGAGCGGGAGAGTATCGGGATAGTGGAGTGGTATTACCTGGACGGCCAGGAGCCGGCAGTGCGCCGGACATATGACCTGGCCGCGATGACTGAGTATGATTACCGGCACTGTGTGCTCGATTTCCGGCTGCCAGTGCGGGAGCAAGGCGATGTGCGGCTCATGGAAATGAACGGCGCCTCTGTGGACGCCGATGAGCGAGATGGGAATATGGCGCTGCTGGGGCAGATGCCGCCGAAGCTGGCGGAATGGGTGGCCGAGTGCATGGCAGATGTCAATATGCGGAGCCAGGAGCAGCGGCGGCGGCTGGAAGCGGCAAAAAAAAACTAGCGCGGCTCGGAAAGATGAAGGAGCCGCCCTGCTATGTGGATCTGTTTGAGCCCGGACAACGTATCCGCGAAGGGCACGACTTCCACAGCCAGGAGCAGCTCGCCAGTGTCAGGCAGCCAGTGCAGAGGGCGGACCCGCTGGTGATGCGACTGGTGCAGGAAGCGCTGCGAGATATGGCGATGCTCGAGCGGACCGGGCAGTTGCCCCATGATGCGGCGTACAGTGAGCTGCCAGCGTATAAGGTGGCGCTGTACCAGGCGTATTGGCAGTAAGCAGCAGGATCTCCCCCGTCGGTGGCGGCGACAGACCGCCGCCATGCGTAATCCCCCCCCACCATGTGTGATGAGACGATTTGCGGACCTGCAGCGTTGGTTGCGCCAGCACAGCTTCCGCAACCCAAGTCAGCTGAGAGAGGTAGTGCTGTGACTATGAGAGACCTTTTGCCGGTGAATGGCCGTGCGCGGGGCATGATAACAGAATACGGTTTGAGCAGCGTTCCGGCACAGACTCCGCTGAAAGTGCGGAATGAACCGATTGTGGCGCGGAGCAAGCCGACTGAGGAAGTGCCGGAGCTAGTGGATGAATGGGTGATACAGAGGCCAGAGGCGGCGGATGATGACACTGAGATGCCGGAAGCTGTGGCGAGGCCCGTCGCTGAGGGCGAGGATGAAGGGGGATGCTTCGCATCCCGGCAGAGCGTTGGCACCAGCAGAGTGGCTGAGGAAGAAATGGAAGTGCCTGCGGTCGAGAGGACGCATGTTGAGGATGAAGAGCCAGAGGTTGCTCAGGTTCCCCGTAGGGAGCCAGATGAGAGCGTGCCGATGCGACCGGCGGCAGTCATGAGGGAGAAAACGGCAGAGCCTGTCGCGGATGTGGAAGCAGTGAGGCGTCATGCCGAGGATGACAGCGATGAAGCGCTGGAGGAAGATGTCGCGCGGAGTCACCCGGCGGCAATAGAGCCGACGTTGGTCTTCGACCTCAAGCCTGAGCCAGTGGCGTCAGTGCGAGTAGAAGAAGAGGCCGTCGCAATCGAGCCGGTGCAGCGGAGCGATGAGCCGCAGATGGCGTCCGATGGCGAGTTCCTCTCCCCCATCGCGCGCGCCAGTGTCGTAGATGATGGATTGAGTGGAATGCCAAGGGCGGCTGATACGGCGATCTCAGGGATTGCGGGGCGCATGAGCGGGCAGGAGCGGCGGAAGCTGCAGGAGATCGAGGCGGCAGTACAGCGGCGAAGGGAGCGGGACCTGCAGGTGGAGGCGGGGAGTTAGCTGGGCAAACTCCACGTGCGACGACGGACGGCAAAGGCAACGGCAAATGGCAGTGGGTCAACGGAGTCGGGGGAGGATGCTGGGCGCAAGCAGAGCTTGCGCATGGAGTTCCCTTCGGAAACTCCTCGGATCCTCATGAAGCCCGACCTACGCGTATGCGAGGAGGATAGGAAACGGCAGTGGTCTATTCGGCGATGGCTTGGAGCCCGAAACTCTCGATGTACAGAACTATGGCTTCCCGGATATTGGCCTGGGCCTCTTCCAGAGTGCGCCCCTGAGATGTGACATTGAGTTCGGGGCAGCGAGCGATGAACCATTCGCCCTCCGGTGCGATTGAGACTGCGAAGCTGTGCACCTGCGGTTCTCCCCCTCGCTCATGTGTGTTGGATGGCGGTTCGCTGTCGCCATATGTGGCCTTGCGTGTCGCGGTGAGGTGTTATGTCATCTCTGTGTCTATCTCAGCACCTTCATCAAGTCCTCCCGAGCTACGCCCGCCTGCTTGATGATGTGATGGAGCGTTCCAATTGGCATCGTGCCCCCGTGGCGGGGGACGGTGACATGCCGATCTGTTTTCGGGTTATAGAGCGTCAGGTGACTCCCGCTTTGGGTGTCCTCCTCAAAGCCCAGACGTTTAAGTGCGGCAATGGCCGGTTCCTTGACTGCAACTCGGCGCACGAAGGCCTCGGTGCGTCCCCCCAATTGCACAGGGACGACCTCGACATCGGCCGGAAGTTGCTTGCCGTGCTTGCGCAGGCTTGTGAGGTGGCACTCTATGGCGTCCTCGGCCATGGCCAGTGCCTCGGTTAGATTGCCGGCATAGGTGACACAGCCCTCCAACGCCGGAACCAGTACGGTGTAAGCGCCCCCAGGCTCCGGCATCAAGACGATCGAGTATTCCTTCATGCTGTCTCTCCTCTACTTCCAGGTCAAGTATATTCTGCGGCGTCAGGAGCTGTCAATAGATGGATCAGGCTGAGATAATTCAGTTGGGTGAGCGACAGGGCATCGTCGTGGCGGAGGGTCTCACTGATGGAAATGGGTATGTCAGCTTCGAGCGGAATGGGGCGCAGATAGAGGGATATGTCCGAAAGGCGATCAGTCCGACCGTGGCTCTGGGTGGTGCGCGAGTGTCCCTGGTGGCGCTGCTCGAAGGGGGCGAGACGGGGTCAGCACATGTGCTGATGGTTGATGACGAATATTGGGGCCGGAGGATTCAGCCGGAGAGCTTCCAGGGAGGGTCGTTCTCCGAGGAGTTCGTGATGGGGTATCGGCTGAAGGGCAGGATACTGGAGGACGGCGAGCCGGTAGCAGATGCCAATGTGAGTCTGGAGGGAGTGCTGGCACACGCGCCCGAGGCAGGGCAGGATGAAGAGACCGCGGTCTTCTGGGACAGTCTGGAGTTCAATGCGCTGATCTATTCGCACGATCTGGAGACGTATGTGGAGGGGGCGCTGGTCTATGCGCCGCTGCGGACGGATGCTTCGGGGCGGTTCTCCTTCATCGCGCCGAAGGGTCACGGGGCCGTCTATCAGCGCGATGGGGACTACCGGGATGAGACTGCTGAGACAATGCAGGAGGGTCTGCCGCGTCATCTGAACTGTGTGAAGGCGGCGTACCTGGGGCGGAAGGTGCAACTGGAGGAAGACGTAGAGGTGGAGCTGGATATCCTGTCGGGCGCACTGACGATCTCGGGGACAGTTGGGGCGATGCTGCGTGTGGGTACGCTTGATGATGCCGGGCAATTCCATACGGTGCCAGAGTCGGGTGAAGTGAATGTGAGCGGGCTGCCGGCAGGCGAGCAGAGCATCGTGGAGTTCAAGCGGAATGCGTGGGGGGAATGGAACTGCGCGTGGGGGTGCCCCCGGGAACTGGTGGAGCTGAAGTGCGGCGAGACGGCCTCGGTGACGATGGGCGAGATGGAGTACTACGACCCATGGGAGAACACTGTGGCCGGGCGGGTGTATGAGCGGATGGGTGTGCCTGCCGGTGGGATTGACATCGTTGCGATAGACTGGGAAACGGCGGAGGTCGTGGGTACGATCGCGACAACGGACGGTGACGGCTACTGGGAGGTGGAGATGCCGGAGGAGGGTTTCGGTGGGGACCCGTGGATCCATGACAGCAAATGGGGCACCGTGCCGATTCTTGGCTTTCCATACAGTGATGTGGTTCTGGGTGCGCGCGCGTACTCGTCTTTCTCGGAGCTGTTCAAGCCGGAGGCGTGGCGGAAGAAGGACCGCGGGCATAAGAACTTTCAGTATGTGCAAGATGCAATGATCGTGCAAAGCCGGGAAACGGATGAGCTGTACCAGACGCAGGAAGCCGCGCACGGCGGGTGGCAGACGGTGGATAGCCTGTCATGTTTCCAGTACGTCGAGGACCTGGAAGAGCTGTTCATAACCGGGCCGCGAGAGCGGACATACCGCTTGCTGGAGGTGGGAGGCGGTCCGAATGGTGAGGACAAGGTGCTGATAGAGGAGTTCACGCTTCCGGGGCAGTCGTTTGGAGCCGGCGAGACTCTGCCGGGGCGCTACCGTGCGTCAGGATACTATCCCGAGGCCAAGTTCCTCATCGGGGGCAAGATATCCGGCAACGTCGTCTCTGTCAAAGGCTCGTACACGCCGCAGGAACATATCAGCGGTGCGTATCCTGAAGCGCTGCGTGCAGGGCTGGAGTTCGGGGAGCATAATGCCTATGTTGAAATGCGGCAGGATATGCCGGCGGCCGGCGGTCAAGCTGCGCCAGAGGACATGGCTGGGATAGCGGACTTCGTCTGCCCGTACTGTGGCGGCCCGGCGCATCGCGATCCGGATACTCCTGCCTACGCGCGAGGGTTCTGCCTGCAGTGTGCGGGCAAGTTCGGGTACGCCAAGGCGATGGACTGCCGGACGTACTTCCTCAGCCCAACGCTGGCAGCGACGGAGGGCTACCATCTGAAGGGGCACATAATTCGCCTCAGCGGAGGGTGCCAGAGCTACGAGATCAGGTATCACTGGCGGCCGGACCTGTATGAGGAGAGCAGCGACTTCGTAACGCAGCAGGGGATAGGTCAGCCGACAAACGCGCCGCGCTGGGTAGCGAAGCATGTGGATGAGATGGGAGATGGGAAAGGCTTCGGTCATTATGACACATCGAGCACGCCATCGTTTGCGCCGGGGCATGATGTGGCGTATTTCGAGGCGCTGGAGGAGATCGAGCATGAGTTGGGCCTCACGCAGATGAAGCTGGTGCTGGCAGACAACTACACGCTGGCGGAGGATGTGGAGGTGAGCGTGGAGTGCGTGCTGGAGAATGATACGACGGAGACTGTGTCGGTGGTGCTTGAGGCAGGTCTGAAGGGGCCGACGGCCGAGGATCTGCTCGGTGACATCGTGCCTCTGAGAGCAGTGCCGAAGCTGCGGGCGGAAAGGCTGGGCTCACCGTACCCGGGAGTGGGTCTGTACAAGGGCGTCAATAGTGTGAGCATCACTTCGGGCCCGCCACTGGCGGACCTGCGCTTTGCGATAGTCAATGACAACCCGTGGTTGAGCAATCCGAACTCGATAACAGTCGAAGCAAACAGCCGGACGCCGACGGCAGTGCAGTTGATCGCGCTGCTGACCGGGATTGAGCTGCTTGATGACGCAGTCGGGCAGATGTATCTGTTCTACACGAAGGACGGGGATATCTGGCTGACGCGGCGCAGCGGTCTGGCGGGGACATGGGAAGACAGTGAGAAGATCACCGACGACGGGCAAAGCTGTGAGCCGGCAGCCGAGAAGGATGATACGGGACTGCTGGGAGTGTGGCGGCAACGCGGCTCGATGAGTGTAGGCATCAGTTCGCGTGATGACGGGAGGAGTTGGGAGTAGGAGGGTTTGCTTTCCGGCTGTGCCGTCACTGACACGTATGGAGGCTGTGTTTGATGAGTGTGAATCTGACGCATCCGCGGCTCGCGGAGTATAACGGACTATGGTACCTGCTCGGCTATGCCGGTGGGATGCAATACATGATGAAGAGCGCGAATTGGGGGCAGAGCTGGCTGCCGTTCGCAGGTGGGAGCACGCAGGCAGCTATCGGAGCG
>JAUWOG010000228.1 GCA_030612305.1 Armatimonadota bacterium
CCTTATACTCCAAATTGACATGCTTGATCTGGATTCTCGCAGCGAGGCCGACGTGGAAACACTGTACATTCTTAGCCGCGAAGGCCTCCAACGCTCAGCTCTTGAGGAATACCACGAGCAATGCGAAGCTACCAACAAGTATGTACTCGGCGCACTTGTTCTTAGCGAACCCTCTGTCAAACTCATCCGGCGGGAACTCCGCCGCCTCTCTCCAGGGCTGAAGGTCAGCACGGACGAAGTGCGCGACACGCTGGCACAGGAGGTTCTCAAACGTGATGTCGTGGACGCCGAGGAGGGCGAGGAATACCGGAAGAAAGTCGCCAAGGGTGCTGCAAAGAAACCGAGTCGGCGTAAGCAAAGCGCGCCTCCACAGGCCGCTGAAAGCCCGGGTCTAGCGGGCGCGCCGACAGACCCATCGCTACCCCTGCCTGAAGCGCCCTCAGAACCTCGTCCACCTCAGTGAGTTCACCGTCCCCAAGGCCAAGCGGCGAGGCTACAAACCCCGCAAGGGTTGCCTGTGTAGGCATTGACGGCATGTCCCACCGTTATCCGGGACACCGCCTGTCAGGGTGGTTGCGGAGGCCTCCGGTTTTCGTCCCTACGACGAAACGGGGGCTTTTGTAGTCTTAGCAGATGCTTCTGGGCTGTCAGGAGGCAGACAGAATGGAACTTGAAGACCGCGTCAAGCAGATTCAGCAGGAGGCGCAAGAGGCCATCCTTGCGGCCACGGACCTCCAGACCCTTGAGGACTTGCGCGTCAAGTATCTGGGCCGAAACAGCATCCTGCGGCAGGAGTACAGCCGCATCGGGAGTCTCCCTGAGGAGGATCGGCCGCTCGCCGGACAGGTGCTCAGCAAGCTCAGCAACGCACTCCAGAAGCTCTGCGAGGGCCGCAAGAGCGCGCTTCTACAGCAGGCCGAGCAGCAGAAACTCCAGGCTCAGGCCCTCGATGTCACCCTCCCCGGGCGCATACCCCGCGCCGGTCACCAGCACCCGCTCCTCGCTACTCTCGACGAGATGGTCGAGATATTCCTCGGCCTCGGCTTCATAGTCGCCGAAGGCCCGGAGGTCGAGGACTATTACCACTCCTTCGAGGCGCTCAATTACCCGGAGTATCACCCCGCAATGGACGAGCAGGACACCTTCTACGTCAGCGATGATGTCCTGCTCCGCAGTCAGACCTCCACCGTCCAGATCCGCTACATGGAGACCCACGAGCCGCCGGTGCAAATCATCGTACCCGGCCGCTGCTACCGTCGCGACACCGTGGACGCCACGCACGGCCATACCTTCAACCAACTCGAAGGCCTACTGGTGGATGAGGGCGTCACCTTCGCCGACCTGAAGGGCACGCTGGAGATCTTCGCCCGGGAGGTGTTCGGGGACCGCTGCCACGTCCGCTTCCGGCCCGATTTCTTCCCCTTCACCGAGCCCAGCGCCGAGATCGCGCTCACCTGTACGCTCTGCGACGGGCAGGGCTGCCGCGTCTGTTCCGGCACCGGCTATCTCGAGGTCGGCGGTAGCGGGCAGGTTGATCCCAATGTGCTCGCCGGCGTCGGGTACGATACCGAGAAGTACACCGGCTTCGCCTTCGGTGTCGGCATCGAGCGCTTCGCGATGCTGCGCCATAGCATCGCCGATCTCCGCCTCTTCTACAGCGGGGACATGCGTTTCCTGGAGCAGTTCTGAGCCGACTGTCGGGCCGCGTAGCAGTCTCATCACCGAATCATCCGTTAGCTCAGGAGGGCCACGATGCACGTGCCATATAGCTGGTTGATGGAGTACCTCAAGGCTGACATCGAGGCCGGCGAGCTTGCCCATGTGCTGACGATGGGCGGGCTTGAGGTCGAACAGGTCCTCGACTTCACGTCCGAAGACGGGGAGTTCCGCGACCAGGTCCTCGTCACTTCAGTCACCTCAAACCGTGGCGACCTGCTCTCGATGGTCGGTGTCGCGCGCCAGGCCGCGGCACTACTTGGCGCCGAGTGGCAGATGCCCGACATAGACATGAGCCTCCTCGGCGACCCCGTGACGGGCAAGACTGATGCGGCCAATGCTGATATGCACATCGAGCTTGCCAATCCGCAGGCCTGCCCGCGCTACTCCGGCCTGGTCATGGACGAACTCACGGTCGCCGAGAGCCCCGACTGGCTCGGCTACCGCCTCGAGGCCGCCGGCATGAGGCCCATCGCCAACCTCGTTGACTGCACAAACTACGTCATGCTCGAGCTGGGCCAGCCGCTGCACGGCTTCGACTACAGCCTGCTCAAGGACGCCCACATCATCGTCCGTTCTGCGACTGACGGCGAGCAGATCCTCACGCTCGACCAGCAGTGGCGCGTCATGACCGCGCAGGACCTGCTGATTACCGATCCGGCCGGGCCTGCCGCCATCGCCGGCGTCATGGGCGGCGCCGACACCGAAATGACCTGGGAAACCACCAAGGTGCTTCTCGAAAGCGCGCATTTCGACGCCACGACCATCCGCAAGACCGCACTGCGCACGGGCCTGAGTTCCGAGGCCGCCTACCGCTTCGAGCGCATAGTTGACCCGGACGGGACCTTGCGCGCGTTGGCTCGCGTCGCCGGCCTGCTTCTCCAGACCGCCGGCGGGAAGGTCATCGGCGAGGCCGTGGATGCCTGCGCCGCCGATTTCGCCCCGCTCCCGCTCTCCCTGCGCGTGGACAAATGCAACGCGATACTCGGCACCGAGATTCCGGCTGGGAAGATGCGCGACTATCTCGCCGCGCTCGATTTCGCCGTCGCAGCGGACGGCAACAACAAGCTCGCGGTCACCGTCCCCACCTTCCGGCCCGATGGCGAGCGTGAGATAGATCTCATCGAGGAAGTCGCCATCGTCTTCGGCTATGAGAACATCCCGACGACGGTGCCAGGCCGGCTGATGCAAAGCGGCCGTCTCACGCCGAGACAGAAGCTGGAGCGGAGGGCGCGCGAGGCCTTACGTGCCGCCGGCCTCAATGAGACGATTTCCCATTCATTCATCGCGCCGGCCGGCCTCGACCGCCTCGGCTATCCCGAAGATGCGCCCGAGCGCAACATGCTCCCGCTCGCCAGCCCCGTCACCGAAGACCAGACCCACATGCGCACCGCTCTCCTGCCGATACTCCTCGAGGCCGCCGAGCACAATCAGCGCCACCGCGTCGCCTCAATCCGCCTCTACGAAATCGGCCCCGCCTTCTTCCCCCGTGGCGAAAATGAACTCCCCGTCGAGCGCCTTCATGCCGCCGGCATCATCAGCGGCCCGTACTGGGCCGGTGCCTGGAACATGCCTGATGACCGCCTGCTCCCCGATTTCTTCACCGCCAAGGGCATCGTCGAGCAGCTTGTCGCCGCCCTCGGTGTCGAGCGCGTCACCTGTGCTGCAGCCGAACATCCGGCCATGCACCCCGGCCAGTGCGCCGCAGTCCTCCTCGCCGATACCCAAATCGGTGTCATCGGCAAGCTCAGCCGCCAGGTGCAGGAGCAGCATGACCTCGACGCCGAGGCCTATGTCTTCGAACTCGAACTCGACGCCCTCTTCGAGGGGGCTTCTCTCTACAGCGAGTACCAGCCGGTCCCGCGCTTCCCGGCCGCCCTCCGCGACATCGCCGTAGTCGTCAACGATACGCCGCAGCACACCGCCGAAGCCTTGCGCGAGGCCATCTGCGAGGCAGGGGGGGAGCAACTGGTTGAAGTCGAGGTCTTCGATGTCTATCGCGACACGCAGCGCCTCGGCGAGGGGAAGAAGCAGCTTGCTTTCCGGCTCAGCTTCCGCACGCCGGAGGGGACGCTCACTGACGAGCAGGTGGACGAGCTCATCGCCGCCATCGTCGCCCACCTCGCCGAGAAGCTCGGCGCAGTCCTCAGAAGTTAACTGGCCGCCAACGCGCCGACCTGCGCCACGGCGCGGCCTCTAATCATACACCCCGTACTCCTTGCAGCAGCGCCAGTATGTCTCCAGGTTCTCCGCCGGTGTGCCTTCGCGGAAGCTGTCGGATGAGCCGATGATGAAGCCCCCGCCTGGCTTGCCTATCTCCATAGCTTCAGCTACCGTCTCCTCGACGAGTTCCGGAGTCCCGTGCTTGATTACATACAGCAGGTCCACATAGCCCTTGATGGTCGTCTTGTCCCCGATCTTCTCCTTCGCCGCGCGCAGGTCGAAGTCACAGATCGGCGGCGGCGTGCAGGTCTCCAGCACATCTATCCCCGTACCCGCGATCATCTCCATGCTCTCGGCGAGGTTGCCGTCGTCGTAGAAGTCATAGTACGCCCCATACGAGTGCGTCAGCTCCACATGCTCACGCAACTGCGGAACGAAGACCTCCTCATATATCGCCGGCGACCAGCCTGATGACAGCGAGTTGTAGTACCAGCTTCCGAAGATGAACTCGACACCGGCCTCGAGCGCGACCTTGATCCGCGCCAGCGACCGCTCATGAAATATCCCCAGCAGGCGGTCGAACAGCGCGCGGTCGGTGTAGTAGTCCATCATCAGGTTCTCCATACCCCGCGCCTGCCCGGCATTGTGATCCAGGGCGCTGCGGATGCAGACCATGACCACGCCCCGGTCCCCGACTATCTCTTCCGCTGCATCGTAGTGCTCGAAGCTGGTGCGGATTTCGGGCAGCAGGTACAGCAGCCGGTCCACATCCTCAGGCTCCTTGACCAGCGACTCGGTTATCAGCGGATTCGGTGACACACCATATTCCCGCCCGCTCGGAGGGATCTTCACACGGTCAGAGAGCTTCCCCGCGGGAGTGTGAAACACCCGCTCGACGACCTCGTACTCACCCTCCTCATAGCGTTTCTGCTCGACTTCCACTTCCGGCAGCTCGTACTCCTCCGGATAGCTCATGATGTAATCGGGCGTGCTATCCCCCAGGATGTGCATGAAGTCAATATCCGGCAGAATCTCGTCACGCACTCGTTCCAGCGACACCGTCCCATACTCCGCCAGCAGCCACGCCCCATACCGAGGCGATATCGGTACCCGGTCCGGCTCCTCATGCGCAATTGCAGTCAGCAGTCTCTCTCGCCCCGTCATCTCAGCCTTTGCCATCAGCTTCACCTTTCTCTCGACCTACGGAGGCCGCCATTC
>JAUWOG010000166.1 GCA_030612305.1 Armatimonadota bacterium
CGCCGTCTTGTTGCCCGTATTGGTCGCACTGTCTCTGGGTAGCGCCCCGCTCTGCGTAGCCCAGGACGATGCCTGGATGTCGAAAATCCGGCCCGACCATCCACGGCTCTTCTTCAACTCCGATACCTGGCCCGCGGTCAAGGACCGCGCACTGACCGCCTGCAAGGATCACTACGCCGCGGTGAAGGCGACGCTCAAGGGCATCCCCGATGAACCTCAGGTCAAGGACTGGGGCGGCCTCGCCATGGGTGCCGCATTTGTGTACCGCGTCGAGCCCACACCGCAGCGTCTGCAGCAGGTGAAAGACATGCTCCAGGCGAGTCTGGACTTCTACCATCAGCGCTACGCCGAGCGCAAGATGATCAACTGGTACTCCTTCAGCCGTCTCAGTTGGCTGGCCGCCTTCGACTGGGTCTGGAATGATCTGACGCCCGAAGAACGGAGCCAGATGGGCGCTTCCATGATGCAGCATGTCTATGACGTCCAGCCCGGCGAGGGCAAGCCTTCCCTCGACCGCTGCAATACCAGCAGCTACAACACAGGCTTCTACGGCGTGAGAAACCTGGTCTGGTACGCCGGCCTGGTCATGTACGACGAGGGCATAGACGATGCCAGGGCGTTGGATTTCCTCACCGAAGGCTACGACCTTAACCAGAAGATGCTGGAGTACCGGACCCCGGCTGCGGGAGATGACGGCGGCTCCGCGTCGTCCACAGTGACCTACTGCTTTGCGGCCTATCCCTGGGCTGAATCCAACTTTTTCTACACCCTTCACTCTGCCACCGGCATAGACATCTCGGGCGACTGGCCCTACATCGCCATGTTCCCCAACTACATCCTCTGGAACTGGCTCCCAGGTGGCTACGAGTACGGATACGGCGATACGCCACACGCTCACAACCGCTTCCCCAGCGGCAGCCTCTACACCCACATGTCCAATACCATGCACTTCTACGCCCGGTCACGCCCCGAATGGGCCGCAGTTGCCGCCTATGTCAGGAAGTCTCTCGCCGAGGTAGGCGCCGCCAGGCACCGCTCCGTCACCTTCTCAGTCCATCCCTTCCTCATGCTCGGGCTCGACACAGCCCCGCCTCCACAAGATCCCGACGAACTTCCGCCGGCGCGACATTTCGAGAACATGGGCCAAATCTTCATGCGCTCCGGAAGCACACCGCAAGATACCTATGCCCTCTTCGCTTGTGGGGCCAACGTCCACGGACACAGGCACCTCGACGCCAACCATTTCACCATTTTCAAGCAGGGCTTCCTCGCCCTCGACACCGGCACGCGCATACCGACGACTGCCTCCGACCGCTGCAACCACTACTACCGCCAGACGGTCGCTCACAACGGTGTCCTCATCCAGATGCCCGATGAATCCGGACGCGTCGTGGGCGGCGCACCTGTTCACGACGGCGGCCAGCGCTCCCTCGCCGGCTCCGAGGTCATCGCCTTTGAGACCACCCCTCATTTCACCTATGTGGCCGGCGATGCCACAGACACATATCACCCCGACAAATGCAAGCAGGCCGTCCGCCAGTTCGTCTTCATCCCGCCCAACCACTTCGTCGTCTTCGACCGTGTCAGCTCAGTCAAGGCCGAATACCCTAAACGTTGGGTTCTGCACACCGCGAACGAGCCGGCTGTCACCGGCAAGCAGTTCCGCGCCGACCAGAGCCAGGGCCGCATCTTCTGCCGCACACTGCTCCCTGCAGATGCAGTCCTGCGCAGAGTCGGCGGGCCGGGCAGTGAGTTCCTCGCAGACGGGGTCAACTACCCTCTCCGTCCGCAGGACATGAAGGACGGCCTGGTGCCGGAACTGATGGGCCGCTGGCGCATCGAGGTCAGCCCCGGAGCCCCGCGAGCCGAGGACACCTTCCTGCACTTGATCCAGGTAGGCGACCAGTCCCTTGAAGCAATGACCGATGCCCGCCTTGTCACGGGGCAGGACACTGCAACCGTCAGCTTCGACGCTGAGGGCAAGAACGTGACACTGACCTTCAGCTCCGATGCCGATGTCGCCGGACATATTACCATCAAGAGGGACGCTCAGGTCCTCGTGGACAAGGACCTGATCCAACAGGTGACACCACAGCAAGGCCTGGCCCCGCTCAACTGAGCGCCGCCACATCATGTTTGCAGCCTCTACCGCCTGCGTGAGGCTTTGCAAAAAGCGCCCGTATATGCTAGAATTCCAGTGATGGAGCAACTCGGGTTTCAGTGGAGCAGCATGAGCCGTCTCGGCATTATCGGCGGCACCTTTGACCCCATTCACGGGGGCCATCTGGCAGCCGCCGCGGCCGCACAGCAACACTACCTTCTTGACCGCGTTCTCTTTATTCCCTCCGGCCATCCGCCGCACAAGAATAGTTCTCACATCAGTCCGGCCAGAGACCGCTATCTCATGGCCCTGTTGGCAACCTGCAATACCACCGGATTTCACGTGTCACAAGTCGAACTCATGCGCGAAGGCACGGCCTACACGATAGATACACTGCGCCTTCTCCAGTCGTGGGTCGGGCCTGACTGCCGGCTCTTCTTCATCGTCGGCGCAGACATGGCGCTTGACCTGCCCACCTGGCGCGAACCTGACGCCATACTCGCCGAAGCCCAGGTAGTAGCGCTCAGCCGCCCGGGATACGACCTCTCCGCTCTCGAGGGGGTCCTCGAGCCCGCACGCAGTGCACAAATCGAGACCTTGAGCGTCAGTACACCGGACGTTTCAGCCACCGAGATCCGCCGTCGCGTCGCTTCAGGTCAGAGCATCGCCGGCCTGACGCCGGACGCGGTCAGGCAATACATCGCCGCACTACATCTCTACAGCATTTGATTGCAGCATTGATTCCACTCGAGCCTTGCGACAGGCAACCGGAGCACAGTATGAGGACATCATTGGATTACGTGTTGTACCTCTTCGCCGCAGTCGTCGTTGTCGGCGGCGCCTTCGGGATCTATGACGCCGTCGGAAACCCGATCAACGCCCCCGGGGCCGGTTCATCATCTCCCAATACTACTACCTCATGGTCAGAGTCATTGAGCCACCTGCCGACCGGGCGCGTCCTGCGAATAGTCATCATCGGGGCCGATGAGCGACCCAAGGACCCCGGGCGCTCCGACACGCTCATGGTGGCCTTCGTCAATCCCACAACGAAGAAGCTGGCGCTTCTGTCCATCCCCCGTGACCTGCGCGTTCCCATTCCGGGTCACGGCAGCAACAAGATCAACGCTGCCTTCGCCGAGGGAGGCACAGACCTCACCGTCGAGACCGTTGAGAAGTTGCTCGACCAGAACACTGACTACTACGTGAAGGTGAATCTCGAGGGTTTCGTCAAAGCAGTTGACGCCCTCGGCGGCGTGGACATCACCGTCCCCGATTGCGAGGGCCAAATGACGGGCGGCCGCCACCACGGGATGCACTATGACGACAACAACGGCAACCTCCACATCAGTCTTGAGCCCGGCCGCCAGCATCTCAACGGCGAGCAGGCGATGGGCTTCGTCCGCTACCGCCATTCCAAGTACGGCGACGCCATCAGCGATTTTCAGCGCGCAGAGAACCAGCAGACCTTTATCAAGGAGCTCGTCAAACAGAAGTTGCGCATCACCCAGTTCCGCCGCCTTCTCAAGGCCGGTAGGCAGGTCCTCGACTATGTCGAATATGACTTTAAGTGGCTCGAAGTCGTGGACATGCTGAAGCTGCTGCGTAGCATCAACCCGTCCGAGATATACACCGCCACCGTACCCGTCGGCGATCTCAAGATCGGCGGTATCTACTATGCAGCTTTGCGCGAAAGTGCCTTTCACGACGAGCTCAGCCGCATTGACGACTATCTGTACGGCCGCATCAGGACAGACTGCCCGGTCATGGTTTACAACGGCTGCGGGAAGGCCGGCATCGCTCGCAGCGCCGCCCAGCAGCTTCAGGACGCCGGCTTCGAGCAAGTCACCGCCGACAATGCCGACGAGTTCGGCCACAAGCGCACCACCATAATCTACTATGGCGACACCCGGTATATCGCCCGACGCGCCGCAGAGACCATTGCCTGTGGGAGAGTCTCGGCAGGGAAAGCGCGCTCCGGCGGCGAAGATGATGTGGAGCGACTCGAGATCACCGTCGGCGACGACTACCAACCGGCCGACTGACGCCGGCGGCAGTTGCGCAGGCCCGGACGTCTAATCTCAGGAGGCGATCATTTGGAGTTGGCCCCATCACAGAAAGCAGAGGCAATTGTCAAAGCCGCATATGACAGACGTGCGCTGGACATCGTGCTCATGGACATGCGGCCGGTGACCACCATCTGCGACTACTTCGTCGTCTGTCACGGCCGCTCCCCGCAGCACCTCGAAGCCATCGCCGAGGAAATCAAGGAGCAGATGAAACAGCTCGGGATAGCTCCCGCCCATGTCGAAGGCGGCCGCCGGAGTAGATGGACCATCATGGACTACCTCCATGTTGTCGTACACATCTTCTCCGAGGAAGCCCGTCGAGTCTATGACCTCGAAAGGCTCTGGAGCGACGCCAAGATCATCGCTGAATACTCAGATGACTGACCGCGACACCGACAACACCCCTGAGCAACTTGAGCAGCTGCTGTCTCGGGTGCAGGTACTGATGCGGGCGGGCAATCTGGCCGCCGCCGAGAAGGCCGCCGGCGAGCTTATCGAAGCCTGCCCTGACAGCACCTCGGCTCACGAACAGCTTGGCGACGTACTCTACGCGAGGGGCGAAAGCGCCCAGGCCAGAAGACACTACAAGCGCGCTATGGACCTCGAGCCGGCCAACGCCGACGCCGAGCGCAAGTTCGCGGCCGCCTTAGTGAGCATCTCGCCCGGGGAACGCCGCCGACAGATGATACACCAACTCGTCGCCGGTTCTGAAGACCACGCCGTCAGCCCGCGCCGCCCTCTCAACGCGACACTCGCCGCCATCGCATTCCCAGGTATGGGACAACTATACAATCGCCAGTACGAGAAGGGTCTCGCCATCTTCGCCGCCGAGGCCATTCTGCTCATCCTCCTCTTCAACGGCATAGTGCTCAGCCCGTGGGCCACGGTCGCACGCCAGTCCTCAGACCGCATCATCACCCGCAGCGACCAGATACATGCCGTCCAGCAGCTCCTCGCCAACAGCTCGCTCGGTTACCGCCTCATCATCATCATTGGCATCATTATCTATCTCGCCGCCTACATCTACTGCATCTACGATGCCCACGCCACGGCGAGGCAGCAAGCCGAGGCCCACGACGGACTCGGCGCGTGAAGCTAATAATGTGTTGACACCTGTCGGACTTTGTACTAAGCTTCCAGAGGGTAGTATCGGAGAATTGCCGACTGGGAGGCTACTCAAGTGCGTGGGCGTGTCAAATGGTTCGACGCCCAAAAGGGCTACGGATTCATCGAACGGGAAGGCGAAGAAGACGTCTTCGTACACTACTCTGCCATCCAGGAAGAAGGCTACAAGACGCTGGATGATGGGGAAGAAGTGGAATTTGACGTTATCCAGGGCGACCGAGGGCCACAGGCTGCTAACGTTGCTCGCCTCGGCCCTGCCGCCCCAGCGCCAACTGACACCGCCTCAACTGACGAGGAACCCGAGTCGAACCCACTCTGGTAGTCGCAACACCCGTGACAGCGTAGCGCAGCATCGCGACCAACAACGACCCTCTGGTTCTCCAACCGCTGAGGAGATGCTGGGGGTTGTTTTTGATTCGTAACCCCCGTATTGGAGCCGGAGAGCACTTCTCGCATGTCCTCCTCTGTTGATCAGCCCGGCGCCTGCTCACAGCCAGCTCAACTCCACCAGAAGGAAGCCAGAGCCGCGAATGTCCAAGCGCAAATCAACGTTGCTGCGCCTCATCAAGCTCTCGTTCCGCAAGAGACTCCGCCATTC
>JAUWOG010000681.1 GCA_030612305.1 Armatimonadota bacterium
GGCGGCGGAGAGCGCCGGCGCCGAGGGTGGGCGTCGGCCGGAGGATATGGTCGCAGTCGGCGAGGAGGGGGCGGCCGACACCGCGCAGAACCACTGCAGCATGCTGCAAGACCTGCGGGCGGATCGCCGCACGGAGATAAGACAGATCAACGGAGCGATAGTCTCCGTGGGAGAACGTCACAAGATGACCGTAGCTCTCAACGAGGCCGTAGCCACACTAGTGATTGCCGCCGAACGGGATGGGTGATTGCAGCCATGATCGTCATCGGAGAATTGATCAACGGGACGCGGAAGCGCATCAAGCGGGCAATAGCGGAACGCGGTGAGGCCTATATTGCGAGCCGGGCGCAGAAGCAGGCCGAGGCCGGAGCCGACTTCATTGACTGCAACCCGGGGACAATCGGCGAGGACGAGATCAAGGATATCCGGTGGCTGGTGACGACGGTGCAGGAGGTCACAGACCTGCCAGTCAGCTTCGATACGCCGAACACGTCGGCATTGGAGGCGGCGTTTGAGGTCTATACGAATGAGGCGGCTCCGATGATCAACTCGATCACCGCCGAGCAGGAGCGCCTGGATGGGATGCTCGACTTTACGGTCGCAAGCAGAGCGAATGTCGTGGCGCTGGCGCTGTCGGATGCCGGGATGCCCGCATCCGCGGATGACCGCGTGCAGACCGCCGTGGAGTTGGTGGATACGCTGACAGGAGCCGGTGTCGCCGGCGGGAGCATCTTTGTGGACCCGGTCATCGCGCCGCTGGGTACTGATCCGAAGACGGCGTGTGCGGTGCTGGAGGCCATCGCGACCATCAAGGCCGAGCGTCCTGATGTGCATGTGACATGCGGGCTGAGCAATATCTCGTTTGGCTTGCCGGAGCGGGGGTTGCTGAACCGGGTTTTCGTTGCCCAGGCTATCGCCGCCGGTCTGGACTCGGCGATTGTTGATCCGCTGGACAGAGAGATGATGGCGACGATCTACGCGGCGGAGGCGCTGGCCGGTCGTGACGAATGGTGCATGAACTATATCACCGCATCGCGTGAGGGAAAGCTGTCCACGCAGAACTGATGCTTCGCTTCCGCTACGCAGCACTGGGTGCAGTAGTAATGGTGGTCATGTGGCTGGCATGGCTGGGGTATTCGGTCGGCTGGCAGGTGGGGCCATTTAGTGAGCGAGTGGGGGAGGCGGCGTTTTCCTGGCGGCTGGCGGGGCTTAGCGCCGGCTGCTACGCCCAGGCTGCAGAGGTTTATCGCGGCGAGCTGCCGGGCTACCGCGACGCCGGTGCCAAGGCAGGCGAGGAAGTGGCGTTGGGTAATGTGGTGCGCGCACGGATGATAGCTGCGCGCATTTTGCTTGCCGGGGGAAGGCCGAGTGCGGCGCTGGCCTTCGCCGAGGGGGCCCGGCAGGCTGATATGACCGACCTGTCAGCAGCCGCTCTCTTGTGGCGCGTCCGGTATGAGCTTGGCATGACGGCGGAGGCGAAGCGCGAGCTGATGCTGCTGGGCATGGACAATCCCGCGCCGGCGATACTCACAGCAGCGGGAGAGATATTCCTCGCCGAGGGCAGGTCAGAGCAGGCGATGGAGTTCGCGCGGCGCTCCCTGCAGGAGAACAGCCGCCTTGCGGAGGCGTGGCTTCTGGCCGGTCGCATCTACGCCGCCGAGGGTGAGGTGCAGAATGCGCTGGGAGCGGCAGCCAAAGCGCGTGAATGTGCCGCGCTTCAGCCGGCCGTCCGACAACAAGCAGAGCAGCTTTGGCGCCAGCTTCAGTTCGATCCCGGGACATCCGCAGGGACAGTTCGGCATGTCGAGTATTGGCTGCGGCTGGCCGCGTATCGGGCCGGAGACCACGTCGTCTTCCTGGTCGGGCTGGCGGTGTATCTCGTTGTCCTCTTCTCCCCGTCGGTTGCGGCCTTGTTTCGTTCGAGGGAGGAAAACGGCGAGGGAGTCAGGCGGGAAGCCGGACCCACGCCTTCGGCGTAGGTGCCCACGCGGGGCGGAGGAGAGTGGGGCTGTTTGGTTCGAGGGAGGAAGACGG
>JAUWOG010000676.1 GCA_030612305.1 Armatimonadota bacterium
AGTTGAGGGTCTTGATGCCACTCAGCGGCGAGGTGTCATTGCGACGGGCGGCGGCGAGGCTGAGCTTCATGCCCTGTTCGTAGATGGACGCGGGATAGCCGTGGTACTCGCGGACGGCAATGATGACCGTACATGCGTCCGAGGCCGCGAGTTCCGAGGGGCGTCCGCCAATGCCACGCGTGACCGTCAGGCGGAGGTAGGCGTCATCGAGGCCGGCGGCCGTCAGTGTTTCGGCGACGCCGGCTTTGAGTTGCGCCTCGTCGTACTGGAGCGGGAGACCGAGTACGTCCACCCCCCGAAGCAGCCGGTCCAGATGCTCCGCGAGGCAGAAAATGCGGCCACCATACGCGCGCATGGTCTCGAAGAGGCCGTCGCCATAGAGAAGCCCGCGATCATCGGCGCGTAACACCCCGGATGAGGGTGAAGATAGCTGCCCGTTGACCCACGTCAGGGACTGAGTGTGGCTCATGCAGGGCTCCTGGTCGGGGCAAGGGTATCGTCAGGTAGGAGCATCACCGAAGGGCGGCTCGGCTTCCACATCCAGCGCGCGGGCCAGTGCGCGGCCCTTGTCGAGGGTCTCGACATACTCCGCCTCAGGCGTCGAGTCGGCCACAATGCCCCCGCCGACCTGGAAGTATGCGCGGCCCTCCTTGACCACTAGCGTGCGGATGACGATGCTTGTGTCCATTTCGCCGTCGTAGCTGAGGTAGCCGATGCTGCCGGTATAGACGCCGCGTCGCGTCGGCTCCATCTCCTCGATAATCTCCATTGACCGGATCTTGGGCGCTCCGGTGATGGAGCCACCGGGAAAGCTGGCTCGCAGGAGGTCCACAAAGGAGCAACCCTCCCGCAGTTGGCCCACGACGGTGGAGACCAGATGATGCACCGTCGGGAAGCTCTCGAGGACCATCAGGTCCGGCACCTTCACTGTCCCGATGCGGCACACGCGTCCGAGATCGTTGCGCTCGAGGTCAATGATCATCAGCAGTTCGGCGCGGTCCTTCTCGCTGGCGAGTAGCTCCTCGGCGAGGGCCTCATCCTCGCGCTCATTGTGCCCGCGAGGACGCGTGCCCTTGATGGGCCGGGTCTGAACTCGGTCTCCGCTCACCCGCATGAAGCGCTCGGGCGAGGCGCTGACGACCTCGAGGCCCTCGAAGCCCAGATAGGCTGCAAAGGATGCGGGATTGACCAGTCGCAGGCGCTTGTAGAGTTCCCATGCGTCCACCAGCAATTCGCAGTGGAAACGCTGGGAGATATTGGCCTGGAAGATGTCGCCGGCGGCGATGTACTCGATGGTGCGAGCGATGGCCTGGCGGTATGGCTCCGGCTCGAAATTGCAGCGGAGTCCTTGAGCTGTCGGGCCGTTGGTGACGTCGGCATCGCCGGGAGCGCGGAGAGCTTCGTCCAGGGCGGCCCAACTCGCGCCGGCCGCGTCACCGCAGAGATACCCGCGCTGCCGGCGGTGGTCGTAGCCATAGACCGCGTCATAAAACCCGAGATACATCTCCGGGACGGCGACGTCATCCACCGTGTCATCGGGGAGCACCTCAATGAGGCGGCCGAGGTCGTAACCCAGGTACCCGATCGCGCCACCTGTCAGCGGGGCCGGTGCGTCTATTCTGTCACGGCGGCGGCTCGCGAGTTGCTGTGCGAGTACCTCAAAGGGATCGGCCTCAAAGCGGCGCGTTGAGCCGGCCTCGACGAGTTCGACGCGCCTGCCCCATGAGCGCAGAATCAGCGCGGGCCGGCAGCTCACGAAGGAGTAATCGCCGAAGCGGCCGATCTGCATCCCGCTGTCAAGGAACACGGGATGGGCGAGGTCTGCCACGGCGTCACATACTGCAAGCGGCAACGGCGATGAAGGGGTCTCCTGGACTTGGTACTTCGGCACGGGTCCACTCCTATGATAGCCATACGGCGCAGAGCCGTCAGGCGTCTTCGATGAACGGGTTGATGTCGCGGGCTATTTCGCCGGCGGCTGGCAGTTTCCTTCGCAGTGGAATGGCGGCGCACGAAACAGAAGGGCCGGCTGTCATGGCCGGCCCTCTGTGTGATGTGACTG
>JAUWOG010000629.1 GCA_030612305.1 Armatimonadota bacterium
TGCGGCGACTCAACGCGCTGAATCATCGGCCAGGAGAAGGAAGGAGCGGTCGCCCCGAAGAACAACAATGCCTTGACGTATCTTGCCACAGGAGAAGCAGCAACGTCACAACGAGGGGTCTGGTGCGCTGATGTCAGAGCCTGTTCCATTCGGAAATCGTCTTCTCGCTGTCGCCGCCGAGCACGCGGCAAGACCTGCTCTGCGCCATCATGATGAGGTCATCTCATACGAGCAACTGATGCGCCAGGTGCTGATTGCCGGCAATGCTCTCCAGCAGCGCGGCCTTCAGCGCGGCGACCGCGTTCTCATCGTCTGCGAAGAGAAGCTGCCGATGTTGCTGTGCCACCTGGGCGTGATGATGGCCGGTGGCATCTCCGTGCCGCTCAATCCCGACTTCACCATCCACGAGCTTGCCTACTTCGTGACTGACGCCGAGCCGCGTATCGCCGTCGCCGACGGTGCCGCCGCCGGGCTGTTGGCTGAGGTCATCGTCCAACAGGAAGCGACCTGTGAAGTGTTGTCGCCGCAGGAATTGCTCCAGTTCGAGGGCGCGCCGCTCGATGCGCCCTCTTTCTCAGCCGCCGACGACTGCCTCATGCTGTACTCCTCCGGGACGACCGGCCAGCCCAAGGGAGCCGTGCATACTCACGGCAGTCTCGCCCATGCGGTCTCGGCCATCGCCGAATGCTGGCAATTCACGCCCGCCGACATCCTCCTCAATTGCCTCCCTCTCTACCACATCCACGGTCTCTCGTTCGCCTCCCACACTGCCCTCACCACCGGCTGCGAGATGATGCTTGAGGACCGCTTCCACCCTCGCGACACAATGGAGCAGATGAAGAACGCGACCGTGTTCTACGGCATCCCGCCTTTCCACTATGCCTTCATCAAGCGGCCGGAGTTCCCCGACTATGCGGCGCAGTGGCAGAGGCTGCGCCTCATCACGTGCGGCTCTGCGCCGATCCGCCCGGAGGTTCTCCCCGAGCTGGAGGCTGTCGTCGGGCAGCCGATTATCAACCGCTACGGCATGACCGAGGCGCATGTCATCACCAGCCTGCCGCTGGCAGGTCCGCACAAGCAGGGCTCGGTCGGTCTCCCGCTCCCCGGCATCGAGCTCCAGGTCCGGAACACGGACGGCACGCCGGCGCAGGTCGGGCAAGTCGGGGGCGTGTATGTGCGCGGACCGAACCTCTTCGACCGCTACTGGCGCATGAAAGAGGGCATGGCTACGACATTCGATGACGGCAGGTGGTTCGAGACCGGGGACCTGGCGGAGAGCGACGAGGACGGCTTCCTGACCATGCGCGGACGCGACAGCGACCTCATCATCGTCAGCGGCTACAACGTCTATCCGCCGGTCGTCGAGCGGGTACTCAACTCCTGCCCGCTGGTGCGCGAGTCGGCGGTAATCGGCGTGCCGGATGAGCGCAGGGGTGAACGCGTGGGCGCGGTCGTAGTCTGTGACGATTGCGAGCCCGACGAGGCGGCTATCAGGGCCTACGCACGCGAGCGCCTGGTGGACTACCAGCGCCCGGACCGGATCGTCTTCCTCGAGCAACTCCCCCGCAATACGATGGGCAAGATCCTCAAGCGGCAACTGCGAGACGACCTGGGCTAGTGTCGTGTCCCGCAGGTATGTTCGTTTATTGGAGGGCTTTGGTTTCCCGCGACAACAAGTTCGCGATGTTCAATTGGAAAACCTGAGTGGAACGGACTCGGGCTGGTCAGGCTGAACCACAGGTTTGGTGAGCTATTGAGACTATGTGAAGTTATCGCTGGGACAGAGCGCTAGATGTCCGCTCGCTCTCTCCCGACACATCGTCTCGCCGCTGCCACGATGTCGGCGACCTGCGGCACCGCCGCCGTCTCCAGCGGTGGACTGAACGGGATCGGCGCATGGACGGCTCCGACACGCACCACCGGCGCAAGCAGTTCCTCGAAGAGCTCTTCATGGATCAGCGCGGCTATCTCAGCCGTGATACCGAAGTCGAGCACGCCCTCGTCCACTACTACTGCCCGCCGCGTCCGGGATACCGAGCCCACTATCGTCTCACGGTCCAGCGGATTGAGGCTCCGCAGGTCAACGACTTCCGCTTCGATGCCCTCCGCCGCCAACTGCTCGGCCGCCTCCAGCGCCAGCAGCGTCATCCGCGAGCAGGCGACAATCGTGACATCATCTCCGCTTCGCTTGACGTCCGCCTTCCCCAGTGGCACGCGGTGACGGCCCTCCGGAACCGGGCCCTTGTCCTGGTAGTGGAACTTGTGCTCCAGCACGAGCACGGGGTCATCGCACTCTATCGCCGAGGCGAGCAAGCCGAGCGCATCGGCAGGCGTCGCCGGCATCACCACGCGCAGGCCGGGCGTGTGCGC
>JAUWOG010000169.1 GCA_030612305.1 Armatimonadota bacterium
GGCGGCCTTGATGCCCCGGAAGCCGATGTCCCAGCCGGCGCCTTCATCGCCGAAAAACGGCCCCAGGCCCCCGACATGGGCCTCGCGACCGTCGGGCGTGCAGGCCTTGACCCAGGAACCAGTACCGGCATGAACGGCGATGCCCCAGTCGTGATCAGCGGCCAGAAACGTGTTGTTCCACTCGTTGGCAGGGGACGCGCAGATGGTCTCTATGCCCCGTTCGCTCAGGTATTCAGACACGCATCTGCCGCCCCTTGTGAAGCCGACGCCGAGTTGCTGGAGGGGCAGACTCCCCAAGGCTTCCGCGATCGCCTCTCGCGTAGCCGAGGTTGCGCTATGCTCGGGCTGGTAAGTCGTCGCGCCGCCCTGCCCCCAACCGAGCACCGTGCCCTCTTCGTCTATCAGCACGGCATCGCATTTCGAGCCGCCACCGTCAACACCGAGAAAAAAGCGCAAGAGCAACGCCTCCCGCTGATGATGAAACGCACTGTCGCCTAGAGTACGCCGACCTGGCGCCAAAACCTCCATAGCAGACAAGAAAATGCGCGGGGGAGGTGATGGGCTGGGCGAACAGGGCCGAGTATTGCCGGGCAGCAAGAGAGACCCCGGAGAACGGGGCCTCATCTGTGCGCAATTCCGTTCGAACAATCATCCGCCGAGCGTGCCGGCGCAGAACGTTCAGTCCCTGCGGCGCAGGAAGGCGGGGATGTCGGTGTCGTCTTCGTTATAGGTCGGCGCATCCTGGTCGAAGGCGGCGGATGTGGCGGCCGGCGTTTCTGTGGCAGCCGCTGTCTCGTCGGGCGGCGTCTCAGGAGGAGCCGCGCTTGCGCGTCTGGCAGGCTGACCTTCGAAGCCGGTAGCCAGTACGGTCACGCGGATCTGGCCCTCCATTGTTTCGTCTATGACGGCTCCGAGAGTGAGGTCAACGCCATCATCGCCGCCGGCGGCCTGCTGGATGATATTGGAAACCTCGTGGACCTGGTTCAGTGACATGTCGGGTCCGCCGGTGACGTTGAGCAGGACGGCGGTCGCGCCTTCGATGTTGGTTTCGAGCAGGGGGCTGGAGATTGCTGCGTTGGCGGCTTCCGTGGCGCGATCTTCGCCCTCGGACTCTCCGATGCCCATCATCGCGGTGCCGGCGTTGGCCATGACGGTCCTGACATCAGCGAAGTCGAGATTGATGAGGCCCGGCACCACGATGACTTCGCTTATGCCCTTGACGCCCTGTTGGAGCGTCGTGTCCGCAAGGCGGAATGCTTCCTGGAGGGAGAGGTCTCTCTCGGCGAGGTCAAGCAGGCGGTCGTTGGGGATAACGATGAGGGTGTCCACACTGGCCTTGAGGCTCTCGATGCCGCCGTCGGCGATATCGGATCGCTTGCGGCCCTCGACGGCGAAGGGTTTGGTGACAACGCCGATGGTGAGAGCACCCATGTCTTTGGATATCCTGGCGACGATGGGTCCGGCGCCGGTGCCGGTGCCGCCCCCCATGCCACAGGTGATGAAGACCATGTCGGCGCCGTCAAGCGCCATGAGTATCTCCTGATTGTTTTCCTCGGCGGCAGCAGCGCCTATATCGGGGTCACCGCCAGTACCGAGACCGCGCGTGAGTGATTCGCCGACTTGCAGTTTCTTGTCGGCTGCGGAGAGGTCCAGAACTTGCGCATCGGTGTTGATGGCGAGGTATTCGACGCCCATCAGGCCGGACTCGATCATTCGGTCAACCGCGTTCGAGCCGCCGCCGCCGACGCCAACGACGCGGATCTTGGCGTATTCCTCCACGTTTGGCCTCAGCATACTGATGTCTGCCTCCTTGGCGACAAGTTCTGGTATCTGGTAGCCTAGAACTTGGGGGCATTATAGTATCGGCCCCCGAAGCAAGTCAAGCTGACCCGGCGCGCGAACAGCAGCACGCCAGGCTATGTGCATTTCGACGGGTTCGCCGCGTTGTCCTGCCTGCGCGTCTATGAATCTGAGGAATCCCGGGGAGCGACGGCGACACGCACCTTCGGCGCACGCAGGAGCCGGTCGTTGAGCATGTATCCGGGCTGCAGTACCTCGACGACGGTGTTGGGCGCTGCCTCGTCGGTGCGTACCGCCTCGACTGCCTCGTGGAGTTCGGGATCGAATAGCTCACCGTGGGGGTTGAGTTCGCGCACGCCGTATCGCTGCATGAAAGCCTGAAGCTGGCCGAGAATCATCTCGACGCCCCTGGCGAGGGCCTCGACATCGGCGGTGTCGCGTATCGAGGCGAGCGCCTGATTGCAGTTGTCGCTGAGGGGGAGTAAGTCGGTCAGGAGGGCCTCGTGGGCGTACTGCAACTGCTGAGCGCGCTCCTGTTCGGTGCGGCGGCGGTAGTTCTGCAGATCCGCCAGAGCGCGCAGGTATTTCTCGTGCTCTTCATCGTACCTGGCTTTCCAGCCGGTCTCCTCAACGACGACAGGCTCCGGTGCCGCATCGGCCTCCTCCTGCGCCGGCTCTTCGGCAGGAGTCTGCTGCGCCGACGGCAGTTCGGCGTCCTCCTCGTCGTGCGAGCCGGATACTACGTTCACAGGAATGGACTTGTCTTCCTCAGGGGGCGTCATACGGAGTTGTCTCCTCGGTGGAAAGGCGGTTTCGGGTTGGTACAGGTCGGGCGCGGCGGCTGAGGGAGGCCTCACTCCTCAGCGATGGCCTCGCCGAGCCTCTCGGCGACAAAGGAGACCACTGACATGGCGTTGATGTAATCCATGCACATTGGTCCGAGCACAGCCACAGTGCCGGCGCGGGGGCCGGTTGCCGCATAGGAGTGGGCAATGAGCGTGCAATGGCGTATGCCCTTGACACGGTTCTCATCTCCGATGGCGACGGTCAGTTCCCACGCTCCTGCCGCCGGCAGCAGGGCTTCGCGCAGCAAGGCGTGCTGGTCAAGCGTTTCGATGAGTTCGCGCAGATAGCTGGGCCGCTGGAACTCCGGCTGGTCGAGGATATAGCTGGTACCGTCCACATATATCTCGCGGTCTTCCTCGGCCTCCACAACCTGGCGCAATTCCTGCAAGAGGCTGTCAGAGAGGTTACAGTCGGCGACAGCGGCGGCGAGGTCGCTACCCGTCACAGTGCCGAGCTCGCCGATAGCCCTGCCACGGTAGAGCTTGCGCAGGGCACGGCTGAGCTTGGCGATCTGCGCGGCCGTCAGCGGCTCCGGACTGCGCAGGAGCTTTTGGACCTCCTTGCCCGTGTCGGTCTTGTACGAGAGCAGCAGGTTGTTGCTGCTGATCGGAGATACGCCTATGTCCTCGAACCGCTCGACGATGTCGGAGGGGCTCATCACCACACTCGGACAGCCGGTGAGCGCGGCCACACTCCGCGAGGTGGTGCGCATCAGCATCCGCGGCCGCCCCTTCAGACGGCGGCACTCGCTTTCGTAGATGCGCGATGCCTTCTCGTGCTGCGGCAGCGCCTCGTTGCGTATCTGCTTGACGTAGAGCCGGTAGGCCTCAGGCGTCGGGACGCGGCCGGCAGATGTGTGCGGCTGGTAGAGATAACCCGCCTCCTCCAGATATGCCATCTCGTTGCGAATCGTGGCACTGCTGATCCCGAAGCTGTATTCGTGCTTGAGGTGCTTCGACCCCACCGGTGCCCTGGTGGCGATATTCTCATTCACGACGGCGAGCAGGACCTCTCGCTGCCTTGCCGATAGCGGCGGAGCCGGGCTGTGCAACATCAGATGCGACCTCCTCTGACCGCCAATGCCTCCTGGCACACAGACTATGGGAGTGCCAGACGCCATCAGCGTTCGTCACCACAAAGATAGCAGTGGCAGAAGGTGATTGTCAAGCGCCCGAAGCGCACCTGTCCGGACGCTGCAGGTGAGGCTATGTGAGCCATCAGTATATTCGCCAGAAACTGCACACAGTCCTCCATTGAGGGGCACGTATGCGTAGGGCGTGTAGATGATGAACGGGGAAGAGAGGAGCGGGGAGGCGTTGACAGTGCTGGAGGCTGTGTACTATTGTGGTCTCAGCAGTGTGCGCAGGAGTTGCGCCCCGTCGGGCATGGTCGTGAGAAACGGACAGATGCTCTTGAAGCAAAGAAGGAAGTGGCGACGAAGATTGTGGAGCAGACGAAAGAAATGTGGAAATGGTTAAGAGCGAAGCTGCAGTAGAGGAGATGGTCGAGCGGGCTCTGGAGTTCCTCCGCGAGCGAATCAGGATAGACGCTGCGGTGCTCTTTGGCTCGTATGTCAACGGAAGCCCTCACGAGTCCAGCGACATAGACCTCGCCGTCTTTTCTGAGGATGCGGAGGCCATGTCTCTACCTCGGCGTGTGAGACTGGCCACAGAAGTAAGGCTCAATTGCGGTCTGGAAGTGGAACTCCATCTCTATCCGAAGAAAGCGCTCGAAGAGGCGCGGCCTACTAATTTCTACGGCCATATCCTCAAGACTGGCCGGCGTATTGCATAGCTTGTTCGTAGTACAGTCCAACTCGTGGAACCCAGTGGGCTTCCTGCAAGCGACCTGCCCCGGAACATAGTGTGCTGATGCGGCGATTTCCTGTCGCTGGTGGCGGGGACGTGGGGCGGCGGCAGCATTGACACTGTCCGCGCCGGCTTCTATAATTGGAGCCTGCGGAGGGGTGACCGAGTGGTCGAAGGTGGCGGTCTTGAAAACCGTTGAGCGAAAGCTCCGGGGGTTCGAATCCCTCCCCCTCCGCCAGAAGATCCGCCCCCCGCTTGCGGGTGCTTTTCCTGTCATGATGGGATGACAGGTACGATCTTCCCTTTATCTTTTGTCCGAAAAGCGCTATCATAGAAGTCAGTTCTCCGGGCTGATCATGTGTCCTTTGTCGAGAAGTGGGACGACACAGGGAGACAAGTGGATATGCTGAGAATTGCGATGTCGAAAAGAGCAGGACGTACGCTGTTGCTGTGCGCGCTAATCGGGGCGGCGATATTCGCCATGTGCTGGTACTCGGCGAGGCAACACGCGGCCGCCCAGATGGATGGGCCGCCACCGCCACCTGGTGCGGACATGGGGCCGCCCGGAATGCCACCTATGGGACCCGGTGGACCGGGGGACATGGGTCTTGGGCCGTCTGCTGACATGGGCGGACCGGCCATGGATGATATGGCGCCGGCGGGCGAAGGTCTCGGAGAGCCGGCCGCCAAAGCCGAACCCGCTGAGGAAAGTGAGGAGCTTGTTGCCGCCAGACGCTCGTTCGAGCGGCAACTCGGCTCCCTGCAGACCTCGCCCGGGGCAGTCAGCCGGGAGATCCTGCGCGTCTATGAAATCTCCCATTGGTCACATCCGTTTGCCGGTGTCGTCAAGTCCATCGCGGGCCCCAGTCAGTCCTGGGCCTGTGAGGAGGCCCGCTTCCTCTACAGTGAACTCGACAAGGCCTGGGAGCGGATCCCCATAACGACGATAAAGACGTACCGCGACTGCAGGCGCGAGGTTGTCCCGTGGGACGTTGTCAGTCCCGAGGGCTCGACGCCGGAGCAACTCGGAGCTGTGGCAAGCACCGCCGAGACGCTGGCCACGCGAATGTCAGACGCCTATGACGATAACAGCTTCTGGCAGCAGGCAGGCGCGGACCGAGGCGTGCAGGCGAAATCATTGCAGGAGCGGCGGCGCTATCATGACGCCAAACAGACCTACGCAAAGATGAGGCAGGATGTCGCTGAGGGCCCTGAGGGGTCACCGCTGCCGGCGAGCTTCGCGAAGTGGGTGGAGATTCTCGGTGAAGTTGAGGTCGAAGAGGAAGAGCCAGAGCCAGCGGCAGCCCCTGCTGCCGCAGCGCCGGCGGGCATGGGAGGGCCGGGGGACCTGGGGCCGATGGGGCCGATGGGGCCGCCCGGCCCTGGCGGCCCGGGAGGCCCGGGCATGGGTG
>JAUWOG010000116.1 GCA_030612305.1 Armatimonadota bacterium
GGCGGCCGGGCGCGCGGGCGCCGTGGGTACCAATGGCGGGAACATGTCCGCCAGCAGCTTCGCCTCAGTTTCGTACATCGCCGCCATCTGCAACACTACCGAACGGTTCGGCTCCTTGCAGTATTGCGCCGCCGCCGTGCAGAAGTGAGACGCCTCCATCCTCGATCCCGCCAGACACTGGCGGGGGTGCAGCGACCAGCCGGCAAGCTCGCGCATCCGTTCCATGTCCTGGTTGGTCCCCGCGTCATGGAGTTGCTCGGCCAGCTTCGCCAGTCCCCTGGCACCCGGCAGCAGTGGCCCGTGTGTCCGCTCGTCCCGTATCATGGCTGCGGCCGCTTGCAGCGCCGGTACGACTTGCAGTGCCGGGTCAGTCGCCTGTTCGGCCGGCTTCATGACAAGCATCGGGTAGCGCGCTCTGCTCGGGGTCTGTCCAACTGGTTGGAGCGTCGGCCACGGACCCGCCCACTTACTCATCAGTTCCTGCTCGTTCCATTGCCTCATGCCGAATGGCGGGACGATCAGACTCACCAGATCCCCGCCCCTTGTGCCAGCGACGGACCCAATCCCATCCACGACTGCCCATACACCCCGCTGCTCATCGTCCCAGAGCTGCAGCGAGTCCAACTGCACCGGTATCATGCACACATTCCCGTCTCGCGCAGCCTTCTTCAGCCGTTCGTAGCTCTCCGCCGGCGAGAGGTCAACATGCAGCTCGACCTCGACGCCTGCCAATTTCCCTGCTGCTATCACGGGGTGCTGATAATACGGCGCGCACGGCCAACCCGGCGGGAATTGCGTATTGCAGGTGAAGCAGAAGGCATCGCCGGAGAGCCCGTTCACCCAGGCCCGCCCGTACTCGATGCCCGTTGTCTTTCGCAGCGCCAGTGTCAGGGCCGCGACGTGCGTGCCGCCGTTGCTCGAGAGGCGCACATCTTCAAACCGCGTCCCCTCAAGGCGGCAATCGCTCAGGTTCGCGCCCGCCAGATTCACTCCCCGAAAGACCGCCCCGCTCAGATCGGCATGACTCATCACTGCATCGGCCAGGTTGCTATCCAACAGCAGCGCGCCGCGCGCCGATGCTCCGGAGAGGTCTGCGCCCTGGAGATTGCAGCGAGCAAATCGCGCGCCCCGCAAGTCGGCATTCTGCCATCCGGTGTTGTGCAGGTCCAGTTCCACGAGGTCCATGCCGGCCGCCGACGCGCCCGCGAAACTGCGGCCGCCCAGGGCCGGCGTCTCGGCAAGCAGCCTTGCCAGATCCTCCCGGCTCATCGGCTCAGCCATACCGGGTGCACAATACGCAAGACCGGCGACCAATAGTGCCAACAGCATCCAGCCCGTCATGTGTCTCATTATATGCAGTACCCTTCCGCCGGCGGTTCGCACGCAGATAGTCGCACCCTCGCCATTAGCTTCGCCTCCGCCAGCCGATATTCCTTCCCAAGACGCCCGCTGAGCCACCTGGATTCTGCCTCGTCCCCGTCTCCGGCACTCTCTGTCCTGTACCTGTCGCTCTTTGGCTGCTAATACCGCCTTGCCGACAGCCGTGGCAATGGTTTATACTATCAGCGTTGATTCTATCCTTCAGGGATAGCCGTCAATCGGGGATTACCATCAAACAGAGCAAACAGGAGGAGATCTGAAGTGATCAACTCCGGCCGAGTACTGAGGCCGCAAAACGGCGTTGGCAGCAAGTTCGTGCGTGGGTGGCTCATGCCACTCGTGCTTCTCACTCTCATCACCCAGGCGGCCGTGGCCCAGGTGCAACTCGAGCAGGTCTCTGCCAGAACGTTCCGCGTTGCCGGTCCCAACGGTGTTTTCCGCACGGTCCCCGATCAGGCCGCGGCAGGCCAGGTACTTGTGCGGATGGCCCGTACCGCTCGCCCTGGCGACCTTGACCGCGTCCTGGCTGCGACCGACACGCAGATCATCAGGCAGTACGCCAGCGGCGATCTCTTCCTGCTCAAGCTCCCTGCCGGGCAGGGAGTCAACGAGGGCATTGCTGCCATCGAGCGCCAGGCCGGTGTCGGCGTTGCCTCAGCAGACCGCCTCAAGTATTGCCTCCGCGTCCCCAACGATACTCGCTATGGCGAGCAGTATCACTGGCCGCTGATCAAGGCCGAGCAGGCCTGGGACGTGCAGACTGGCAGTGCGGCTGTCGTCGTCGCCATCGTTGACAGCGGCGTTGATCTCGACCATCCCGACCTGCAAAGCCGGATATGGTTGAACACCGACGAGATCGGGGGCGACTTCCAGGACAACGACGGCAACGGCTATGTGGACGATGTCAACGGCTGGGACTTCGTCAACGGCAACAACAACCCGAATCCCAACCCGACTGGTGAGCCGCTTGATGACTGGGGCGTCAGTCACGGCTCCCATTGCGCCGGTATCGTCGGCGCAGCGACCAATAACACCGAGGGCGTCGCCGGCCACGACTGGAACTGCCGCATCATGCCCCTCCAGGTGATGACCCATGAGGGCTATGGCTTCGATAGCTGGATCATCGCCGGCATCGAATATGCGATGCACAACGGTGCCAAGGTCGTCAGCCTCAGTATCGGCGGCGGCTGGAGCGACCCGTACACCGACCTGTTCGTGGATGCGGTGGAGATGGGAGTGACCATAGTCGCCGCCGCCGGCAACGAGTACTGGCAATTCACCGACGACCCCGGCACCTGGATGTCCCCGGTCTGCAACGACGGCCCCATGTTCACTGACAACAACGTCATCGGCGTCGGCGCTACTGACAGCAACGACCGCAAAGCCGACTTCTCCAACTACGACGCCTCATCGCGCAGCTTCGTGGATGTCATGGCTCCCGGTGTCAACATCCTCAGTACCGTTTACTACGACCCCGACGATCCGGGACTCGGCTTCGATCACCCCTACGAAGCCTATGACGGCACTTCGATGGCATGTCCGGTCACTGCCGGTCTTGTTGCCCTGGTGCTTGCCCATTTCCCGCACTATACTCCCGCCGGCATCACCGACCAGATCAGGGCCGCCGCCGACAACATAGACGCGGAGAATCCCAATTATATCGGCATGATGGGTGCCGGGCGCATCAACTCCCAGAACTGTCTCCAGGACGTCCCGCCTGCCGCGCCACGAACCGTCATGGCCTACGACACGCCGGAAGACAATGGTAACAGCATCACCGTCGCATGGTCGCTATCCGCCGATGATGGCAAGGGCTTCAATGACGTCATCGGCTACCGCGTCCAGCGCTCTGATACCGGCGAGGATGACACCTGGGTCACACAGGCTGACCTGGCCGCCGGCACGTCCAGCTACATAGACAGCCCGGTAGATAACTATATCCCCTACTACTACCGCGTGTCGGTCCGCGACGCCTCCACCGAGGTCTTCAGCAACCCGACAATGCCCGCCGAGGCTCGTGACGACACTGCGCCTCCGGCGCTCGAAGAGGGCGAACTCATCGGCGGCGATGTCCAGGGCGACAACGGTGGCGCAATCTCCCTGAGTTGGACGGGCTATACGCCGCCGGGTGATTTCAGGGCCTACCGCATCTGGCGCGCCGAAGAGCCATTCACCGACGTGTCCAGCCTTCCCGAGCCGCTCGCGCTGCTCTTTGATCCCAACAAGAAGAGCTTCGTTGACGAGGACGACCCTGAGACGCTCGCGACTGAAGTCGTGGACGGGGTCGAGTACTATTATGCCGTCACCGTCATGGACAGCCAGCCCGAGCCCAACGAGATACTGGAGGTCAACGCCGTCGGCCCACTGGTAGCCAGCCCGAACTTCACATTCGTGTATCCGCCCGGCCTCAACATGATCGCGATCGGGGCCATGCCGCATGACACCCACATGGGAGCTATCTTCGGCGTGGAGGACCCCGCCGACCTGGCCCTGGCTCGCTGGAACCCGGCAGGTGCGGACAGCGGCTTCTATGTCGTTTACTCCGAGACGCCTGACGACTACTTCCTGCGCCAGCAACTTGGCCGCGCCTACTGGTACCGCAGTGACACTGCAACCGTGCTCAACATCAGCGGCATACCTGCGCCGCCGGGCGATGTCTCCGTTGAGTTCAACCCCGGCTGGAACCAGATCGGCAACTCCTACACACACAAGATGTCGCTCGAAGGCGCCACCGTCACGGTCTTCGGAACCCAGATGAGCCTCGCACAGTCTAATGCCGCTGGCTACACTCGCGACTACGGCTGGCGCTACGATCCCTTCACAAACAGCTACAGGCTCGTCAGCCCGACCATGGACTTTGCGGACCACGAGGTGCCCAAGGGCGAGGGCTTCTACTTCCTGGCCTTCGAGAGTGGCACTCTCCAGTTGCCGCACCCGGCGGTTGAGGCTACATCAACACTGCGCGCGCCTGCCCCGAAGCCGGTCGTTGACGACGACCACTGGACAATACAACTGGTCGCAAAGCTGGACGGGGCCGCGGACACTGACAACTTCATCGGCGTCAACCCGGAGGCCGCAGAGCTTTCCGGCGTGGTCAGCCCGCCACTCTTCGAAGAGGGCGTTGACCTCGCGGTCGCGGCCGGCGACGAGAACTACAGCGCCACCAGTTTCGTCCAATCAATTGCCGGCGAGCAGCTCTGGCGGCTGAGACTCACAGCCCCGGCCGGATGCACTGTGCAGTTGAGCTGGCCGGACCTGAGTCAGACGCCGGCTACGTGCAGGCTCAAGCTGCGCGACGTTGAGACCGGTCGCATCATCAATATGCGCACATCTGGCGGCTACGTCTGCCAGCTCGGCGCGGAACAGACTGAGCGTTATCTTGAGGTCATTACAAGTGAAAAAGGCGCCAGTGCACTCACAGTCACCGGAGTGCGGGCACAGGCTACTCGCTCCAGCGGGTCGCAGATCGTCTTCGCGCTCTCCGACGAAGCCGCAGTGGATGTCGAGGTACTCAACATCGCGGGCCGCTGCGTCCGTAAGCTTGCCGGCGATCAGCTCCTGCCGGCGGGCGCCAATACGGTCCTCTGGGACCACCGCGCCGACAGTGGCACTCGCGTCCCGCCCGGTCGCTATCTTGTCTCTGTGCTCGCACGGACAGAGGACGGCACCCGTGCCAGAGCGCTCTGCACACTGCGCGTACAACGCTAGTTGCCGCTGCTTTGCATATCTGTCCGAGTCGCCCTCTGAGTTCTCAGATGGGCCGCTGCAAAGGCCCAGATGCGGCTGGCACCGTCACCTCCCCCAGTGGCGTCGTTTGCTCTTGCGATGGCCAGGTCATACCCCCGAGCCACCGCCCCATGGCCGGCTTGCACCGGCCCATGCCTTCGGTCATGCCCTGCCCGCGCAGATCACAAAACCTTCCGGTGCAACGCAACACGACTGCAGGAGGTTTTTCGTCCGGTGACCGGTAACAGGCGGCTCTTCTCCACATTTCCAGCCCTGGCGCTGCTCGCAATGGCGCTGTGTGTTTCCCACAGCTCTGCTGCGCCGCGTCGCACCGTGGAGCTATCGCACTGGGCACTCAGCAACGGCGGCGTCAGCATTTCCTCGGCCCGGTATCCTCTGGTAGCCGTCGCCGACCGTCTTCTCGTGGGCCTTCCGCTCGGGGGTTCATTCCCCGGCGCTCGCGCCACGCAGCAGGCGCACACCGAGTCGGTGCGGCTGGCTTCGGCAGCCGGCGGCAGAGTCGCGAAACTCCTCGCCGGCGGGCAACTCGCCGTTGTGGAACTCCCTGCCGGCAGGGATCTGTATGCCGCCGCCGCCGACATCCTCTTCGCAGGCGCCAAGTTTGTCGAGCCCGACCTCGCCGTCTATCCCGCCCGCATACCCGATGACGCGCGCTATGCCGACCAGTTCCATCATCCCATTATCAACTCCCCCGCCGCCTGGGATGTCGCGACCGGCTCCACCAGTGTCGTCATCGCCATCATAGACAGCGGCGTGGACACCGACCATCCGGATTTCGTCGGCCACATCTGGGTCAACCCCGGCGAAATCCCCTACAACGGCACGGACGACGATGGCAACGGCCTCATAGACGACTGGCGCGGATGGGACTTCTTCAACGACAACAATGACCCCAACCCCACGCCCGACGGCATTGACAACAACCACGACGGCACGCCGGACGAGCAAGTCAGTCACGGCACACTCGTCGCCGGCCTCGCTGCCGCCATCGGCAACAACTCCTTCGGCACCGCCGGCGTGCCCTGGAACGCCACGATAATGCCTCTACAGGTCTTCCCGGACGACGGCACGACCTTCGTCTCTATCGTCGTCGAAGCCATTGACTACGCGGTGGACGAGGGCGCCGACATCATCAATCTGAGTATCGGCTGTTCGTATGAGGAGAGCTTCAGCCCGGCGATCAACCGCGCCTACGAAGCCGGCATCTGTGTCATATCCGCCGGCGGCAACAACGGCAAAGAGCTCACTGACTCGCAGAGCACCTGGACATCGCCCGTCTGCAACGACGGGCCCAACGTCTTCGTGGACAACTACGTCCTCGGCGTCGGCGGGCTGGACAAGCACTCCGTCCTCGCCTGGTACAGCAACTTCGATACTTCATCGGCCAGTTTCATAGACGTGTGCGCACCGGGCACCGCACTCTTCGGCCCGAACTACTATGACCCTTCCGTCCCCGGCTTCGGCGACTACTTCGGCACCAACACCGGCACTTCGTTTTCCGCGCCACTCGTCTCCGGTCTTGCCGCACTCGTCCTCGCTCAGAACCCCGGCTTCTCGCCCGCTCAGGTCTATGAGGAAATCCGCAACAACTGCGACAACATAGACGCGCTCAATCCCGGATACGTCGGCGCTCTCGGCATGGGGCGTATCAACTGTGGCCGTACTCTCGGCGAGCCCTCGCCACCCGCCCCGGTCACCAACTTCCAGGCATTCGACACCCCCAACGACAACGGCGGCTCCGTGACACTCACATGGACGAAGTCCGCTGATGACGGTGGCGGCTCCGGCTCGCTGACTGCCTATCACATCCTCCGGCGGCGCGGAAGCACGGGGGCCTTTCAACAGATTGCCCAGCTAGCCCCGGGCACCGAGAACTACGCCGATACCGATGTCGTTGATGGCAACACCTACTACTACAAGGTCCGCAGCACTGACGGCACACTCAACTCCGAAACCGACATATCGGCGGGTGTCGTGCCGAGTAATGATTCCGCACCAGCGCCGGTTGATGACCTGAGCGCCCTCGACCGGGCCCCCGACGACGGCGGGGCGATTACTCTCGACTGGCAGAACTACAGTCCGCCGGCCGAT
>JAUWOG010000509.1 GCA_030612305.1 Armatimonadota bacterium
GTGAAGGTCAGCGATGCCAGCGGACGCGCGCAGCCTCCGGCCGTCCTTGCCGCTCTGGCGCAGCTCGACATACTCGACTCCCAGCAGCGCGAGAAGATGGCCGCCTTTGCCCGGCCCGAGGTGCGGAATTGCCATGACGATGTCGTCGGCGAGACACGCGCCGTATTGGAGCTTCAGTTCAATGACTGAACGCGACGAAGCCGGCCTGGCTCACTCGACCTCGGCGGCCGCGGCGGCGACAATGCACCGCCCGAGCCGCACGGTTGTAGTCATCACGGTGCTGGTCCTCCTCGTCATCGTCGCCGCCATCGTCGCCTTGCCATTCTATGCAGGAAGCGCGCCTGCCGTTTCTCCGGAAGGCGAAGAAGCCGCCGGCGCGCCGCCTCATCTGCCGGGACTCCCGCCCCCTCCGGCACCAACGCATCCAGTACCGCCGCCGCCGCAGTGATCGCGGCCCCGGCCAGGAGTGGATCCAGTGGGCTTGACAGTCGGACAGATTGGCGCAGGAGCCGTTGCCCCATGGCACATGGAAGGCTATGTCGCATCTCCGCACGTGGACAGAGTCGTGCTGGCCGAACCGGACGAGCAGGCCGCCGCGGCCCTCTATGACCGCTTCGGCATCATCAAAGCCGTGGAAGATGACTACCACCGCCTACTCGATTCCGATGACATCAGCATCATAGACATCTGCACACCCACCGACCTGCATGTGGACCTGGCGGTGGCGGCGCTGGACAAGGGCCTGCACGTCATCTGCGAGCAACCTCCGGCGATAACAGTGGCTGACTTCGAGGCGATGGCAGCCGCAGCCGAGCGCAGCAGTGGCCGCCTCTTCATCTGCATCTCGCAGGCGATGATCCCGGCCAATGAGAAAGTCGGCGAGCTGATACGCGATGGAGAGATCGGCGAGGTGCTGCTGGCTGCGACGCTGCTATTCGACGACCGGCGCGAGCGCATGGAGGACCCGCATGACTGGTATGGGGATTCGCGTCGCGGCGGGGATGCGCTGATGACCGGCGGGTACGGAGCCGTAGCCACGCTCCAGCGCTGGCTTGGGCCTGCTCTCTCCGTGACCGCCACGGCGCGGCGCACAGGCGACAAGAGCGATGACAGCGTACTGGTGAACATGGAGATGTCCGGCGGCGCGTTGGCACAGATCGGCGTCACACACGCGGTGTCCCGAGATGCTCCCACTGACGAGCGACGCGTCGTGGGCACTGACGGCTGTCTCCTGGCCCGCGACGACCCGGAGGATGAAATGCCGCTCGTCGCTTTCGACGAGGGCATGTTCTTCCCGATACCCGTGCGTGCCCCGCCGGCCATCAGGCAGTACGCGATGAAGCGGCTGCTGTGTCATTTCATCGAGTGCATCATCAACGAAGACGAGCCGCTCGTGACGCTCGACGAAGCCGGGGCTGCGCTCCGCACCGTCCTCGCCGCCCGCGAGAGTCTCGCTACCGGCGCCCGCATCGAGATGAGCTAGCCCTACCGCCTCCCCGGCCTCAGCGAATAGATGACAAAGGCGACGGGCAGCGCCACTGCCGCCGTCGTCATCAGCAGCACTATCGCAAGGCCCCACACGGCGGAGAGCTTCTGTAGCGCCGGCAGCAGCCTGTCCGCCGAAGCGATGAGCACACCCCTCGCACCGGAGGCGTGCTGCGCAACCCAGACAGTCGCTGCCAGGCTGAAGGCGACGCTCACCACAGCAGGCACAGCGTAGTGGAGGTCGGTCGGGCTGGGAGAGATCTCCGCCCCGATCGTCAGCGCCGCGTAGAGGAAGACATACGTCTGCCAGCGGTGCCAGTCGAGACTCTGCAGCAGCAGAACGAACTGATCCGCCACCGCGGCGAACATCCCGATGTCCGTTCCGAGTTGGTCGCTGCCGTGGTCCGTGATGCCGAGCGCGGAGGCCACACAAACTAGCGCCACTGAGCCGACGACTAGCGGCATCAGGGCTGCAGCGCCGTCGGCGAGCCACGGAAACGCAAGCGGCGACCAGGCCTTCCCACGAACGCACACACCTGACTTGCGCGGGTCCCACAGACATGGCACAATGTGGGCCACGCGGTAGCCGAAGATGAGATAGCCCAGCGCGTGGCTGGTCTCGTGGAGGAAGTTGCCCGGTCCGCGCAGAACCGTAATGAGGCCGCCGCCGCGCCTGTCCGCGAAAGCCGCCACCATGCCGCGAAACAGCAGCCGGGACAGGAACATCAGCAGCAAAGCCTGCACCAGCAGCGCAGGCAGATATTCCAAACCGGGATGCAGATCCATCACGGGCACATTATAGCAGAAGCCGCCGCTCAACCCAATTGCAGTTGCCGCCAGGTGCTGCAGCCGCTAGGAGAATCGCAGATGAAAGTGACCATCGTAGGCGCGGGGAATGTCGGGGCCACTTGCGCGCAGAGAATTGTCGAAGCCGACATCGCCGATGTCTATCTCGTGGATGTCGTCGAGGGCCTCGCCACGGGTAAGGCCCTCGACATCGCTCAAGCCGCTCCCATCGTCGGTCAGAGCCGCCGCATAGAAGGCGGCGAGGACTACGCTCCGGCCGCCGCGTCCGACATCGTCGTCATCACCGCCGGCAAGCCACGCACTCCGGGCATGTCCCGCGACGACCTCCTCCAGATCAACGCCGGCATCACCCAGACCCGGCGCCCGCCTTTGAATGTCAAGCCCCACTCCAACCGCCGCGCCGACGCGCAACCGTCCCTGCTCGTCCTTGCAGGCCAAGGGGTATTGAATCTTTTTGACAATGTCCTTAACAGTGATCATCCCCTTCAGGTTCTGCTGCTCATCAACAATTAACAGCTTTTCGATACGGTGTTGGTGAAGCAGATCCTTGGCCGTGTCCAGATCTGTGCCCTGTGGCACCGTTACCAGATTCTCATGGGTCATGACTTCCGAGATCGGAACTGTTGGATCGCGGTGGAAGCGCAAGTCACGGTTGGTCAGGATACCGACCAATCGGCCGTTTTCGGTGATCGGGATTCCAGAAATAGAGAAGTGACGCATCACC
>JAUWOG010000204.1 GCA_030612305.1 Armatimonadota bacterium
TCCGTTGTGTCCATGGCAATAACCTTGCGCTATTTGGTCGCTGAGGCGAACATGAAGTGCTCGCCGCGTACTTTCTCGACGCGGACATCCCTGAATTGCGCATTGCGCAACATTGTGCGCACCTGGCGTGTTGTGAAGTAGGTTTCGTTCCAGCGTAGTTCGCCCCTGGTGAAATCAGCAATGAAGAGCAGGCTGCCGTGTTTGAGCACCCTTCTCATCTCGCACAGCGCAACATCCGGGTTCTGGATTTCGTGCAGAGCATGAACGCTAATCACCGCATCGAAGGAGTTGTCCGGGAATACCTCCATGTGTTGGGCGTCTATCGGTTCGCAACGCACAGTTCTCAGCTCGCCATTGTGCTGGGAGCGAACTCGATGACGAACCGCGTCTGTGTTGACATCAATACCGACGGCTTCTCTGGCTACACGTTCGGCCAGGAAGCGGACTAAGTCGCAATTGCCACAGCCGACATCGAGGACAGCGTTAACTTCCCCGAGTGTATCTATGATCTTCGAACGTATCTGTTCAACTGCCACTGCCATCGTGAGTCACCTGTCCTGGGTTGATTCGCGGCTGATGGGTCTGGCGGGCTACTGGGCGAAGAGGTCGCGGAGGTATGCCAGGTTGTGGCGGGAGCTTGCGCGTGGGGCGAGGGAAGTGTAGTCGAGGGCGGTGACGATCCAGTCGGCGACGCCGCGCGCTATCAGCATCTCCGCCAGAGGTTCGAAATCCACCTGGCCGCGGCCGAGTTCGATGAAGCGGCGGTGCTCGTCGAGGTCCTTGAAGTGGATGTAGAAGATGCGGTCCAGGTGCTTCTCAAAGGTGGCCGGCAGGTCGAAATCACCGAGGGCTAGCTGGGCGGTGTCAGGAGTGAACTTGACGATGTCCGGATCGGTGGCCGCCATCAGGGCTTCGAACTCCTGCGTGTACTCGAAGAACGTACCCCAATGCTGATGCCAGGTGCAGGTGAGGCCGGCGTCCACAACCCTCTTCCCCACCTCGTTCACGTGTCCCGCGACAGTGTCTATTGTAGTAGTGTTGCGCTCAAGTTCTGTTGAGCCGCCGTCGAACATAATGTAATCCGTGCCGACGGCGAGCGCGAATGCGATGCTGCGATCCACAGTATCGTTCCATGTGCTGATATGTTCGTCGGTGGTGAAACTACAGGGGCAATAGAGGCCGGATATCTGCAGGCCCAGGCCATCGAGGTACTCGCGGTAGGCGTCGGGGTCGGCATAGGCGTCCTCGAGGCGGGAGGGCGACCACTCGAATCCGAGCCAGCCGGTGTCGGCGATGTCCTGGAGGGCTTCAGGGACTGGTACGTCGTGCTGCACATAAGTGGCGGGATGATATCCGAGTCTGAGCAACTAGATCTCCACCTTTTCGCCGGGGCGCAGGACCGCGGCGGCAATGCCTATGCGGTCAAGCTGTGCGGCGAATTCGTCAGCGTCCTGTTCGATGACGTCGAAGGCGCTGAAGTGCATCGGTATGACGAGACCGGGTTGGAGCATTTCGGCGGCAATGAGGGCGTCCTCAGGGCCCATCGTGAAGTTGTCTCCGATGGGGAGAATCGCGACGGCGATGTCGTTGAGCTCGCCGATGAGTTCCATGTCGCCGAAGAGGCCGGTGTCGGCCGCGTAGTAGATGGTGACTTCGTCCATGGTGACGAGGAAGCCGCAGGGAGGACCGGTGTACTCGATGAGATCGTCGGTGATGACAGCAGAGCCGTGCGTGGCCTGGGTGAGCTTGACGTGGCCGAAGCTGAAGGTATTAGCGCCGCCGATGTGCATGGGCATGGTCTCGCAGCCGTGGCGGACACAGTACATGGCGAGTTCGTAGGGGGCGACGATGGGGACGCCGAGGCGGTTGGCGATAGCGATGGCGTCGCCGAGATGGTCCGAGTGGCCGTGGCTGACGAGAATGGCGTCCACGTCTATGTCTTCGGGGGTCGCTACGGCCTCAGGATTCTCGCTCAGCCAGGGGTCGAAGATGATGCTGTGGGTGTCTCCTGAGATGGTGAAGCAGGCGTGTCCGAGTGCGGCAATCGTCGGCATGTTCATCACGTCCTTTGCGGTTTGATGGTCGCCGAGAGAGCTACTCGCTCTCCGGGTTGAAGATCGTGCCGTATTCGGCGCGCAAGGCGCTTTGCTTGCTGAGGTATTCCTCCCAGCCGTCTTCCGCACGCAAGAGATTCAGTTCGGACAGTGACACCCAGCCCTCCGGGGGTTCCACGTCCGGTCGCGTGGAATAAGAGCCGAGCAGGTCTGACAGCGCCTGCTGTCCCTCGCGAGAGAGCATGTACTCGACGAAGAGCTTTCCGGCGTTGGGGTGCGGGCCGGCACGGAGGATGCCGACAGGGCCGAGACAGACGGGGACGCCGTCTTGTGGCCACACTGCCTGGATGGGGAGGCCCGGGAGCTTGGCGTACTGGTACACTTTGTAGCCGAGGACGCCGCCGGCGATGAGGACATCGCCGCGCAGGAGGGCCTGCAACATGCGGTCACCGGACTTGTAGATGACAGGGCGCTGGCCGGCGAGCTGCTCCCAGAACGAGAGGCCGTGTTTCTCGCGGAGGAAGTAGTATTGGGCGTATGCTGAGCCGGCGGTCTGGGCGTCCTTGAGGGCTATGTTGTCGGCCCAGCGCTTGTCGAGCAGATCGCGCCATGCTGTGGGGGCCTGGTCTTCTGAGAGCTTCTCGGTATTGTAGGCGAGACACACGGTGACGAGCCGCGCTCCGGTCCAGTAGCCGGGGTCTTTGTACTGGGGAGGGATGAGTTTGCTCTCGGCGGGCTCGTACTTGTAGAGCTCGCCGCGCTTGCGCAGAGAGATGAAGATAGCCGGGTCGAGGACGTGGATGACGTCCACACTCGTGTGGCCGGACTTGAGCTGGGCCTCGACGCGGCTGACAATGTCGAATGTTCCCTGGCGGGTGATGCGGACCTTGAGGAAATCGTATTTCTCTTCAAAGAGCCTGGCGAAGCTCTCGGCGTGCGTCTGCGGCATGGATGTGTACCAGTTGAGCTCGGCTTCGCTGCGTGCGGCCATAAGTATCTCGTCGCGGGTCACGGCCCTCGGGCCCGCAGCGTTCTCGTCGGTGATGGTGATGATGATTTCCTCATTGTCGGGCGGCCGCGGGCAGCCGCTGAGGAGCGCCCCGGCCAGTGCCAGGAGACACACGTACGACACGACTGTTGAGTTTCTCATCGAGATGCGGTTCATGTGATGTGCGCTCAGGGACGGCTATTCATCGGTTGACTCGGCGATGCGGCGGACAGCGTCATCTTCACGCAGCCCGAGAACTTGATAGAAGCGCCCGCCGGCGATAGGTTTCGCGGTGATGTGGCCCTCGACCTCCGCGCAGGCGCGAGCAGTTGCGAAAAGTGGCGGGCCGGAAGCTGCGTCTCCGAGAACGGAGGCCAGTTCCGACAGCGTCTGCCCGACGGGTGCATCGGGCATGTAGTCTATGAGCAGGAACGCCACGGGCGGCGTCGTGGGCAATGTCGTAGCATCGCCGGCGGAGTGCTGGGCCTCGGCGATCTCAAGCCCTGCGAGGCAGGCGCGGAGGACATCATCGCGTTCAGGTCCGCCGGTGCCCCAGCCGACGATGATGCGGCCCGCCCCGTAGTCATGGAGCTGGCCCTCGTGCTCGCCGGCAGCGGCTATGAAGGCGTTGATGACGGATGCGGCGCTATCGTCTGTCTGTTGAGCGGTGCGGTCGGTGTCCATGACCTGCAAGGCGAGGAGCACCGGAGGGAATGGGCCGTGTGGCGCACGGAGATCAGGGCTGTCCTCAATCGTGGCCCGGAGGATAGCGCGCTGCAGCATCTCAGCGGTCTGGAGGTCTGTGACTATGCGGCCCATGGAGTCGCTGAGGCTGTGGACTTCGTCTTTGCCACGGGAGATGAGCGGGACGCTGAGTTCGCCGGCAGCGATGCGCCCGGCGGCGAGGCTGAGGCGCTCGAGGGGCCGCGTCAGATGGCCGACGAGATAGGTAGTGACGAGGATGCCGATGATGATGAGGAGAACGGCGAGAGTGAAGTAGCGGACGGTGATTTCGGAGGCGGCGCGGCGGGCGATGCTCTTGCGGCAACCCATCTTGAGCACCTGCGGATAGCCTTCAAGTTCGGCGGTCAGGGGGATGATGTCATGGTGAGCCTTGAAGCCGGCATCTGCGATGAGGTCAAGTAGCTGGGCGCCGAGGAGGTGATAGTCAGGGCTGGAGTGCCTGCCTTCAGGGGTCAGTGCGCGGATGTCAGCATCGGCGGCATGTGCAATGACGCGGCCGCTGCCATCAAGCATGAGGGCGTAAACGATGTCCACTGAGTATATGCGGCCCTGGATTTTGTGGTTGACGAGTTTGCGGACGAGCTGGCGGTAGTTGACGGTCTGAGGGGGCGGGCGGAGGGTCTGGTACTGGAGGAGCATGTAGGCAGTCTCGCCCATGCCGGCGCGGACCTGATCGTTGATAACGCGATTAGTGTGGCCGATGGCCATCCACGTGCCGGACATGACGGTGACGATGATGGCAATGGCGACGAGGGCTGCGATCTTGCTCTTGAGGCTGGCCGCCCAGGGCCTGGTGGGGTGAGCCGGCACGCGATCACGGGCGCGCTCGGCGACCTGTTCGGTGACATCAACAGCCTGCTGGCGGGCCGTTCTCAGGACGATGAGGTACGCGCCGAAAACGAGGACGGCGATGCCGGAGATGTGGTATGCGTTGAGGGCCTCGTTGAGCACGAACCAGCAGACGATGGTGGTGACTATCGCGCCGAGGAGCTTGAGGGTCACTGCGACATGTGCGGGGATGTTCGCAAGGCCCCGGTAGTAGAGGAACATGGAGAGACTGGTGCTGACGGCGGCGAGGACGAGCAGCAAGACCCAGGAAGATGTGGAGAGGTGGAAGAGGGCGCGATACTCGCCGTGGGCCAGCGATATTGCACCAGTGATGAGGAAGCCGACACCGAAGCGCCACATGGCGACGGTGGAGGGAGTGAACTTGCGGAGTGCGCCCTTGCCGAGGATTTCGGCGACGGCACGCAGGACGCCGGCTCCGAGAGCGCGGGCGTCGCCGATCAGATACTGCCTCGCCGGCCCGAAGCCGCGAGAGAGCTCACCAGCGCCGATCAGCGCGGCGGCGGCGACCATCATCAGTATGAGGAAAAAACGCGGCCATGTGACACGCTCGCGCAGCGTGAAGTAGGCGAGGAAGGCGACGAAGATCGGCGCGGTCTTCGAGATGGCGTTGGCGACGCCGGCATGGGAGTAGTCAATGGCGGCGGTGAAG
>JAUWOG010000631.1 GCA_030612305.1 Armatimonadota bacterium
GACTCCGCCACGCGGTGAGTGTCTTATCGCGGTCAATGAGCAGGCCTTCGATGCCTGCAGCCGCCAGCGTCTCGAGGTCAACATCCTCGAGCGCAGCGAAGTGCTGATTAGGCCGAAACAGTTCCAGCACGTGCCTCTCCCCTGCCCTCTCGCTTTTCTGTGCCTTATCTGATTGCCTTTGCCGTCTACCTTTGCCGTTGCCGTTCACCTTTCTAGTTGCCTTTTTCCGTTGCCCTTGCCGTTGCCCTTGCCCTCAGATGCTCCGCGTATGTCTTGCTGAACGCGTGCGAGCCATCATCGCGCGCCACATAATATATGTACTCCGTGCGCGGGGGGTTCAGGGCCGCCTCGAGGCACGCCGTGCCCGGGTTGCAGATCGGCCCTGGCGGGAGGCCGTCGTGCAGATACGTATTATATGGTGACGCGACCTTCAGGTCCGAGTACAGGAGGCGCTCCTTATGTTGTGGCAGTGCGTGTTGCACGGTCGCATCAATCTGCAGCTTCATCCCTTTTGCGAGGCGGTTGTGAATGACCGACGCGATCAGGCCCCGGTCCTGCTCCGTCTTCGCTTCTCTTTCGATGAGCGAGGCCATCGTGACTATTTCATGCAGCGAGTGGCTGCTTGCCGCGATCTGTTGTTGATGTTTCTCGCAGAATCTGCGCCCGAAGTTGCCCAGCATTTCGGCGACGATTTCTTCTGCGCTTGTCCCGATGGCTATCTGATATGTGTCGGGGAACAGGTATCCTTCGAGGCTCTCGCCGGCAAGCTCGAAGGCGGGCTGCTCGGTGAGGCGACTCCTCCTCGCCGCATTGAGGAACACCTGCTCCGTGATGCGCAGTTCGCCGGCTCCGATACGCGCGGCCATCTGCTTGACGCTGAAGCCCTCGGGGAAGGTGAGGCGCCGGCGCGCGGGCTTCCGCAGACCTTCGCTTATGATCCTATGCACGGGGTCCGCCGGCGAAAGGTCGAAGTACGACGCCGTCAGATTCCCCGGCTTACCCGACCGTATGTACAGGTGGTACGCGACATAGAAGACCGCCGCGCTGCACACTATTTCCTCATCCTGCAGTTCCGACGCTATCGCCCATACGCCCTGCCCCTCCGGCAGGTAGATGAGCCGCTGCTTGCCGGTCGGGTCAGCCGCCTGCAGGCCCCACTGGTAGTAGAGGCCCCCGCCGATAGCTGCCACCAGCACAAGTGCCACGAGCACGACTAGCAGGCGTTTCATCGCACCTCGCCCGGCTCCTCTTGTCTCTGCCGGTCCAGAAACGATTGCAGCATCACCGTGGCCGCCAGCTTATCCCGGTGCCTCTTCCGGCCTGCCCTGCTCACATCCGCTTCCAGCAGCACATGCTCCGCGATCCCGCTGCTGAACCGCTCATCATGCGTATGCACGGGCAGGTCCGTCTGCCGCCTCAGCAACTCGACCTGCTCTTCCACACGCTGTGCTGCGGGACCGACTTCACCGCGCAGCGTGTACGGCATCCCGACCACAATACTCTCCGCCTCATTCAGCCGCGCGGCTTCGATGATCTCGTCCACCTGCGCCGCGCCATCGGCCTCATCTATCACGCCCAGCGGCATAGCCATCTTCCCTTCCGGGTCAGAGACAGCGAGGCCGACTCTCTTCTCTCCTGGATCAACGCCCAGGTATTTCATGCTTCCCTCTCGACGCCGCGGTCACGATGCCTTCTCATCCAATTGCGCCTTGAGCACCTCACCCGCCGCCGCCCCCGCCTCGTCTATCCGCCCCCCGTCTTTGGCCGCACCTTCAGCGAAATGCGGGCGGCCACCGGCACCACCTCCGCACCGCTTCGCCAGTTCCCCGGCCAGCTTCCCGGCATGAACCCCGGCCTCCATTGCGGCCGGCGACGCCTTGCACACCAGCCGGCCTTTCCCCTCCTGCTGCGAGAACAGCACCGCCACATCCACCCCCAGCTTATCAACCAGCTCATCCGCCGCACCCGGAAGCGTCTCCTTGCTCGCGCCCGGCAACACCGCCGCAACGAGCTTGAGCCCCGCCACATCCTCCGCCCCATCAACCAGGCTCTCCAGGTCCACTGCCGCCGACGCCGTCCGTGCCTCTTCAACCTGCTTGTGCAGGTCGCCTATCTGCTGCCTGAGCTGTGCGATGCGCTCGCCGATCTGGTCCGCCGGGCAGTTCAATTCCGCACTCAGCTCCTGCATCTGCTCCGCCAGTTGCCGGTGATGTGCGGCCGCCGTCAGCCCCGTAGTCGCCTCGATGCGCCTGATGCCTGCCGCGACGCTTCTCTCCCCGATGACATGCAGTCTCCCGATTTCACCCGTCCTCCCCACATGCGTCCCGCCGCAAAGCTCCATACTCAGACCCTCGCACGTCACGGTCC
>JAUWOG010000526.1 GCA_030612305.1 Armatimonadota bacterium
GTCATTGACGAACACGTAATAGGAGGGACCGAGGGCGGCGGCCACGCCTGCCAGGACACCGTCACACGGGCCGGGGCAGAGCAGGCGTGGTGGGAAAACGCTGGCCGCCGTGGAGTTTGCACAGCAGATGGCCGCCTCGAGGCCTACCAGGACACGGTTGCAGCCGCTGGTATCGAGTGAGCGTACCGGTCACGTGCCGTGAGGCTATTCCTCCTCGGCGGCGGCTGCCTTGACAAGGGCCGCGAGCGACGCGGGCGTGTCAAGCCAGAGCAGGACCATCTTGCTGGCCGCCGGCGCTGTCGGATTGTCTGACACAGCCGCCGAAGCCAGCACACTGATGGCGCCCGGTGTGCCGGTAACGCCCAGTGCCCAGGCTGAGCCCCACACGGTGCCAGCTTCCTCGCTGGTCATGTTGGCGACGAATCCTGCGAAGTCGGGCTTCTCGGCGATTGCGCCCAGCGCCCACTTGACTGCCGCGGCTACCACAGCGTTCTCGTCCTCCGTCGCCTTGGTCAGAGGTGCGGCTGCCGCCTCATCGCCGATCTGGCCGAGGGCGATCGCAGCGCGCCAGCGGATCTCCCAGTTCTCGGATGCCAGTAGCACAATGAGTGCGGCGACGGCGTCGGGGGACTTGAGGCGACCGAGGCCGACGGCCGCGCCACGCACATCGTTCTCGTCTTCCTTGCCGAGCTGCGCGAGCAACGGCTGAAGCGCTCTCTTGTCACCGATGCTGCCGAGGGCTTCGGCGGCTGAGCTGCGCACCATCGGCTCGGCGTCATTCAGCCGCTCGATGATCCGCTCAACGGCCTCAGTTGTGCGTATCCGGCCCAGTGTCGCCGCAGCATTTGCGCGAACGTGCTTGTTGCTGTGCTTCAGCACCGACAGCAGCGGCCCGACGGCCTTGTCTCCCATCGCTACAAGGTTGTGGATGGCATCGAACTGTGCGGCCATTGGCGGACCGTTTTCGCCCCCCTCCCCGAACACCCGGATGTAGTCCCACACGGTGGGGTTGCGTGCCATGTCTTCATCGCATGGCGCTGTGTTGACGGCCAGTACACCCACTATCATGGCGGCCATGAGCAGCATGAGCCAGTGCATCTTCATCTTCATCATCATCACTCCTCGTCTCTCGATTGTCGCCAAGCCTCCCTGTTCCGATTCCAGAGCGGGTGGTTGACGCCGTCTCTTGACGGTTACTATGGATGCTGTTCTCCGCAGGAGGCGAGGATTCCTGTATGCGGAGGTCGTCGAATTGGAAGCGTTGCAGATTTATGTTGGCATTCCTGGCGCACTTATGATATACTTATTGGGCTCGGGCGCTCGGATGCGCCGGAGTGATGTGTAGAGAAGCTAGGTATGTCGGATGGCAGCTTGTGACGGAGACGCACCTCTATCAAGCTAGGCTCGACTGGCTAGCAGAACGAAAGAAGGAGGTGCGTTTGTACATGGAAACAGGCAAAGTTAAGTGGTTCAACGATGACAAGGGTTTCGGCTTCATCGAGATCGAAGGCTCGGACGACGTGTTCGTGCATTTCTCGGCAATTGCCGGCGAAGGTTATCGGTCACTGAACGAAGGCGACGAGGTCCAGTTCGACATAGTCGAAGATGGCAAGGGCCCCCGCGCCGCCAATGTCATGGTCGTCTAGTCAACAACTAGAACCGGACATGAGAACCCCCCGTTGCGCAAAGCAGCGGGGGTTTTGTGTTGTGTGAGCAGGTCGAGCCGGATGGTTTCCGGTCACCGTGCGTCACCGTGGCGCCGGGCGCAGAATCACCTGCCGCACACTCGCGAAGTAGTAAGCGATGTTGAGTTTCTCCGGTGAGAGCCTCAGCTTCGATTTTCCTGCCGGCAGGTCCACCGCGCCAATACTGACCTCGACGAAATCCCCGTCGCCGGCGGTTGCAGGCACCACGCCCCGCAGCTTGTGGCCGGCCACATCCACGACAAACGTGCCGCCAGCGTAGAGTTTCGGACAGGCCATCTCGACGGCGATGCGGCATTTCATCTTCTGCGGCGCTGCAATGACCCATTCGGCCTTCTGCTCCGGCTGCCACGAGCTACCGAAGACGGGGCACGTGTCACCGCCGCCAGCATCCGCGTCGCGCTGTTGCATTCCCTCCACTCGCAGCGGTGAGCCCTTGAAGCCGAACCCTCGCGTGGTTGCTTTGTCGGGCGTGAGGTGCCGGGGCCTCGTCCTCGCCAGCTTGATGACCTCAGGCAACGATGGCCTGGGCAGCGTCCGGAACACCTCAGCGGTGCCGAAGACCATCTCGATTACGTTTGCAGCTGGGTCCGGCGGGGAAGCAGGCAGCCCGCAGATGGCAGTCGCATCCCCATCGGTCTCGACACGCAGCTTCGTGTTGGTCTTGAGCATTCGCGCGCGCAAGGGGGGCTTGCTCAAGTTGTGCAACTCGATGCGGTCAGACTCCGGCCACCGCAGCAGGTGCAGGAAGACCCGTTCGCCCTTGCGCGTATAGAGCATATCCTCGGCTTCATCACGCAGCGGGCAGCCCTCGGTCTTGTAGATAGCCTTGCCATGCCCGTCAAGCCAATCGCCGATGTCGCGGAGGCGCTGCACCCACTCATCGGGCAGCGTCCCATCCGGCTTCGGGCCGACATTGAGGAGATAGTTGCCATCCGCGGCAGCCATGCGGATCATGGAGTGGAGCAGATATGGCGATGAGTATAGCTCCGGCTCTTTCTGGAAGCCCCACGCACCCCGCGCCACTGACTGGCACGCTTCGACCATGTATCCGGAGGCAGCAGGCAGGGCGGAGAGGTTGCGCTCAGGTGTGAAGTAATCCCCATAGCCGGCGCGGTCATTGACTACTGCGCCCGGCTGGTGCTTCTTGATCAGGTCATAGACGCGCCGCCCGCGCCATTGCTTCTCAGTCCGCTGGACCACGTCGAAGCAGCAGCCGTCACTGCGCGCGGAATTCGTGCACAG
>JAUWOG010000043.1 GCA_030612305.1 Armatimonadota bacterium
GCTTCATTCTCGACAAGGAGATGGAGGGCTACTCCGTCGGTAAGAAAGAGAACAAGTTAGGGTTGCGCGGCTCAGATACGGCGACGTTACACTTCGACGACGTCACGGTGACCGACGACTACCTCCTGGGCGAAATCGGCGAAGGGTTCAAGCAGATGCTGATCACGCTCGATGGTGGGCGCATCTCTATCGGCGCCATGGCTCTTGGACTTGCGCAGGGAGCGCTTGATTGCGCGCTCAAGTACGCCGCAGTTACCAAACAGAACGGCAAACCGATCGGACTTCGGCAGGCGATTGGTTTTGAACTGGCCACGATCGCCACCGAGATTGAGGCCGCCCGACTTCTCATCTATGAAGCGTCGATGATGAAGGACGCCAAGGTGCCGTTCTCGCGCACTTCGGCGATGGCCGCGGTTGTCCCGACACCGTGGGTTGCCACCGGCTCGTCACCGATCTCAGGTCCCTCGCGGATGAGGACGATGCCGAACTCGCTGTCCTGCTCCGCGCAGTACTGAGCCATCTGCAGGTAGTGCGGCTCCCACAGCGCCAGAGGGATTGGCATTCCCGGGAACACCACAGTATTCAACGGCATCAAGGGTAATCTTAGAAGCGCCATCGGTTATTCACTGACCTCGTTGGCGTGTATTGCTCGCAGAGCTGCTGTTTCTGGTATAATACCCACTGGGGAACGCTACCACCTTCAAAGTCTGCTCAATAAGATTGTTGGCACAACGATATGAAACCTGAAGAGATCCTGCAAGCTGCCCGCCTGCGGATATTCTCTCTGGCACTGAATGACGCCGCAGCCAAGTTGAGCGAGGCCAACATGGCCTACGGGCTGGCGAAGATCAACTACGTGCTGGCAGAGCTCGGCTACGAAGCGGACGCCCTCTTCATCGGCAGCCCGGACACGACGATTACGCGCAACTCGGCCCGCTGGAGCGCCGGCTTCGGCTACGGCGGCAAGCTACAGTGGGGCCCCGGCGATCGCCCGGTGGTGGTCCTCGACGCCAAGCCGAATGTCTGCGGGATGCTCGTCGGAGCCCTGCAGAGCCTGCCATCGGTGGACGAGGTGATTCGCGACCTCCACCGGCTGCAGCACTCCCACATGACTGTCCGCGACATCGAGATCGAGTGGGACCTGCACAAGGGCAATCACTTCATTGACCTGTGCGCTCTGGAGCCGGCGGTGCCGGGAGTCGAGTTCCCGCCCTACGCCTTCGTGCTGCACTCGTCGGCACCGGAGTTGAGAGGCGACAGCTCGCTGGGCATGGGTCTGTACTGGGATGAATCGGCGGCGCTTGCCTCGCGCTTCCAAGTGTTCGACACGCCGTGGGGAGAGCTGCATATCCTGCTGGACGATGACGCGGCCGAGTTCACGCAGTTCTCGCTGACAGCCGAGCAGTTTGCGAAGGAGCGTCGTCTGGCAGTCGCCCGGGAACTCTTCGGCGAATTCCAACTCATTGCGAATGCGACGCACCAGGGCATGAGCGATGCCAACACGGTCTATCTCGGCTGCCATGACTCGCTTGATCCGACGGCGGAGTACCTTCCGATTATGGTGCGGGGGGACCTGCCGGGCTACCTCTTCGAGGGACTGCCGAACCTGTCGGAGGGCGTAATCCGGCAGATGGGCTTCCATGACCGCGCCGTGGAACTCAACGCGCTGGCAGCGCTGCGGAATGCGAATATCATTCCTCACGGGGCCGGCTATGCGCTTCCGCACTTCCGCGATGTGGTGCGCGTCATTGACCTCGGCGACCATCGCAGCTTCGAGATGTCAGTGGCACCGGCAACTACGAACGAAGCCGGCCTCCATGTGCAGGATGGGACCGAGATTATCACCGATACGCACGACCTGCCGCAGAAATACCGCGGCCGTCAGGGCGTGTTCAAAACCATCGAGTGCGGTCTCGGCCTGTTAGTGGCGAAGGTGACGCCGCTGCATGTTATCAAGGTCTGAAGCGGCCTGGTGGCAGGTGAAGCCCGTCGGCACGAGAGGGCTTCGTCAGTCCAGCGTTCCCTTGTCCACCTCGACGAGGTAGAGCAGCTCCCCCATCTGGGTAACGCCATTGCACCGATTCAGTTCCTGCATCTCCTCGGATTCGAGGAATGCTCTAGCCGTCTCGACGCTTTCCCACTCCACGAGAATGACGAAGCTGTCAGGATCATCGTGGGCGTGGAATATCTGATAGGCTCCCTGGCCGCTCTCCTTGCGTGCGGCCCTGGCACCATCGAAGTCTGCCTTCCACTTTGCATAGTCCTCGACTCTGAGTCCGATGGCAAGCGCGTACGCCATCCCGTTCGACCTCCTTTATGTTGATGGAGCACACCCCACTGTGGACACTCTGTTCCGACGCTGTCGCCGGCCGACACGGTCATTGGCAGGCAGACTGTTCAGGTTCGCTGCATACGGCCGCGCAGCGAGCGTCGAGCCGGGCTAGAGGATCATGCGTTTGAGCACGGCCCATTCGACGGCTTTGAGGACATAGGCCAGGCCGATCATGCCAACGAATATGAAGAAAAACACCTTGACGGTGGGCGTGTTGAGGTAGCTGACCCACTGGTCGGGCCTGACCATGGTGCCGTAGGCGAGGCGTGCGAGCAGGCCGGCCATGAAGTCAATGACCGCACCGTAGATGGCAGTGAGCGGCTTGTAGAGAAAGAAGAGTCCGACGAAGGTGCCGATGATGGCCAGCGGGTTGATGAGCTTGAACTTCTGGCGCTGGTGCTCGATGAAGATGAGGCACTGACTGCAGGGGATGGTGCGCTCGTCGGAGCCGATTGTGGCGGTGTCAGCGGCAAGGTCAGAACGGAGATAGGCTTCCGCGGTGATACGCTGTTCGGAGGTTTTCTTGAGCGCTCCCTTGCCGGTGCTCGCCCCGCCGGTGCGGATGAGTGTCTCGATCAGGCTGGGGTCGCAGTTGCAGCCGTAACCGAAGCGCCAACAGGACTTGTGCGCCTTGTAGGCCGGGCAGATCTCCTTGACGGCATCGTGGCAGAACGGCATCTCCCAGCAGGCGTCCCAGATGCGGAACCTTGTCCGCGGCTTCTTCTCCGGCGTGATTGCTGCTGTGCCCTCATCAGCCTCGGGTTTGGCCCTTGCCGAGGTGCTCCTTATCTGGTCAACGACCCCATAGAGAATGCGCAGGGCGACGACGAAGAGTATCGCCATTCCGGCGTTTCTGGACCACTCGTTGATTGCGACTGCGGGCGTGCTGGCGGCGTTCTGTAGCCTGGTAGCGACGAGTATCGGCATTCCGAACATCAGCCCGCCGCCGACGATACCGGCCAGCACCGTGAAGGCGATATCTTCGAGGGTGATCAGGACGACGCAGATGGTTGCCAGGAAGCCCGCGGCGGTCATGATCTCGCCCATGAGGATGAGATTGGCGGCGACGCGGCGCATTTGGGCCTGTTCCATCGAGGCGAGCGCGCCGCTAAAAATGCCGTAGAGGATGTATGCCAGAGAGATGCCGAAGGCGAGCAGAGCCAGCCTCAGCAGTGTATGGCTCCAGGCCGTCACCATGGCCATGAAGTCCACGTGTTCGCGCGTCTGCGCGGTTACTTTGCGTCTCTGCCTTTTCATCCGCTCTCCTCCGCCGGCATTCCGGGCGGCGTCCGCTCGTCCTCACACCGGACATCCGCCACTGCTTGACCTCTAGTCGCTGTCGTCAAGGGTCATGTGGAAGTCGTCGGGCACCAAGTCCGGGTCAATAAAATTCATGAAGTCGGTCTTCTCGTTGGACCGCGTGAACGCATCCATGAAGCTAATCTTGCCCTCGGCGACGAGTGTGGCGAGGTTGGCCTCAAGCAGTTGCATTCCGAGCGCTGCGCTACTCTGGATGGTGGTACGCATCTGCGAGGTTTTGCGCTCTCTGATAAGGTTGCCGATGGCGGCCGAACCGGCCGCTTCGCCCATCATTATTTCATACGCTGCAATGCGGCCATCCTTGTCACAGCGCGGCAGCAACTCCTGAGAGATACATGCGGCCAGTGAGGTGGACAGCATCGCGCGGATCTCTTCCTGCTCCGCGGCCGGGAAGGCCGTAACGAGGCGGTCCACGGTCTTCGGGGCACTGACAGTGTGGAGTGTGCCGAAGACAAGGTGGCCGGTTTCAGCAGCCTGCAGAGCGGCGCGCATCGTCTCCAGATCCCGCATCTCCCCCACCAGGATGACATCGGGGTCGGAGCGCATGTTGCGGACGACGGCTTCGGCGAATGTGACCACATCCACTCCCACCTCGCGCTGGTTGATGAGCGCTTTCTTCGACCAGTGGTAGTACTCGATCGGCTCCTCGATGGTCACGATGTGAACAGCGCGGTTCTCGTTGATCCAGTCAATCATCGAGGCGGTCGTCGTGCTCTTGCCACTGCCGGTCGGCCCGGTGGACAGGATAATGCCGCGCGGACGGCTCAGCAGACGCTCCATCATCCTGATGTCGAGGCCGAGTACTTCAAATGGCAGCATCTCGTAGGGGATCATCCGCAGGGAAAGTGCGGGATGCCCTCTCTGCTTGAAGACGCTGACCCGGAAGCGGGCCAGGTCCTTGAGCGCGTAGGCGATGTCGGCGCCGCCTTCGGAGTGAAAGCGGGCCCAGTAGCGGCTGTCAGGATCATCTTCGCCCATAAGCGCGGTGACGCCATTGACCATGTCCTGGTGGGTCATCTTCTTGTAGCCGGCCATCTCGATGAGCTGGCCGTGACGCCTGTAGATGGGGGGGTGGTCGAAGGTGAGATGCAAGTCGGAGGCGTCAATTTTGACACAGTTCTCCATGAGGACATCCATGATCTCGGCGTCCACGGGGTCGCCGGCCCTCTCCGCAAGGTACTTCTGAGCGCTCACCGTTCGCCGCCACACTTTCTCGTCGGGTCTGCGGCTTTCGAGCTGGTCTTCCTTTTGCGCCTCTTCCTCGACGACCTGCTGAGTGTCCTGTTGCTCTTCCATGAATCATCACCAACCTTCCTGGTAGGATGCACTTGGTGTTGCCGTGATTCCCGTCTCGCGCAGCCCGACCTACGCGTTCTTGTGTCCTCTTTGCTCGCGATCACTCGCCCTGTCCGCGGCGCTGACGCTGCAATGCTTTGCGTTTGGCTTCTTCCTTGGCCTTCTGCTGCTCCTCCGCACGGGTCTCGTCGGCCTCCAGCCCGTCGGTCCGCCGCAGCATCTGGCGCATCTCCGTGTAGTTGCCGGCATGGTGCATGCAGTGGTCGGCGGAAATTTTCTTCGCCTGATACAGTTCCAGCAGCGCCTGATTCATCGTCTGCATCTTGTAGTGTGCGCCCTCCTGAATGGCCCCATACATCTCCCCGGGGCTGCCCTCTTCGATGTACTTGGCGACGGTGGCATTGACGCGCAGGATCTCAACGGCGGCGATGCGACCCTTGACATCTGTCCGCGGGACGAGCGCCTGGGAGATGATGGAGACGAGCGTGCGGCTCAGGCGCATACAGATTTGCTGCTTGTCGTGGGGCGGGTACATGTTGACGATGCGTTCGAGGGTTTCGGCGGCGCTGGTAGTGTGAACCGTCGAGAAAACCAAATGTCCCGTCTCGGCGGCCTGCATCGCCACTGTCATCGTAGTCACGTCCCGCATCTCACCGATGAGGATGATGTCCGGGGCCTGGCGCATGGCGTGCTTGAGCGCGTCCTGGAACTCGTTGGTATCAATGCCCACGGCGCGTTGGCTGACGATGCAGCTTTTGTCGCGGTGGACGTACTCGATGGGGTCCTCGACGGTGATGATATGGGCTCTGCGCTCGCGGTTAATCAGGTCCAGCATGGCAGCAAGCGTCGTAGATTTACCGCAGCCGGTCGGCCACGTGACCAGGACCATCCCCTGTGGCATCATGGCTATCTCATTGAGAACATCCGGGAGGTCGAGGTCCTCGACCGTCAAGATGTCAAGGGGAATGATACGCATGACGATCGCGTAGGTGCTGCGCTGCCTGAAGATGTTGATACGCAAGCGGCAGACATCTTCGAGCGTCAGCCCGATGTCTTTCTCCGGATACTCCTGGAACTTGTCCCATTCCGCTTCGGTCATCAGCCCCTTGGCGAGCCCCTCGGTATCTTCTTCGGTGACCACGGGCCGGTCGGGCATCGTGTGGATGACGCCCTGCAGCTTCACGCAAGGTGGCGCGCCGACTTTCCAGAACACGTCGGATGCCTTCTGTTCCGCACCCCAATTGACCAATTCCTGCCAGTCATGTGTCAATTTGCTTCCTCCTCAGCTTGTGCCGGGCCGCCACCGCACAAGGTATCTACTCAATACATAGACAAGGGCCGCAGTTGCCAGCGAACCTACGAGCAGCAGCAGCCACAGCGGTGTGGCATTGTCAACTCGGCTGCCAGTCGAGCCGCCTTCCCGTTCGGGAGCGAGCAGTTGCGCAATGTCGGTGAAGCGGTGGTCGTTGACTGCGATCTGATAGCTGCGCACGCCGCCGCTCTGAACCCATTCAGCCGTGACATAGTCGTTGGCAAGACGGCCCGCTCCGTCGCCGATCCCCCCGACGCCGATAAAAACGACGACGAGTCGGCTCTGTGCCGGCAGTGACATGATGAGCGGCGCGACCGGCCCGAGGCCGTTCAACTCAACCGCATAGCGCCCCAGAGCATTGGCCTGTATTGACGTGTATCCATCCTGTCTGATAATCGGCGTATCAAACTGCCAGCGCGTGTGTTCCTCAATGCGCTTCAATATGCGCACAGCCTCATCGCGACTTGTCTCGGCCGTCAAAGTGACGGTGACGGAACTGACACAGCCGCCATAGATGCCTATGACCACGGAGGCGTGTCCGCTCTGACTGCGGGCGTCTGCAGGCTGCCCCCCGCCTTCGGCGTCGGTGCCCACCGCACTGCAACACAACAGCAATCCGGCGCTTGCCACTAGTAGTATTCGCCGCAGAGCCGTCATCTCCTCCTGAGCAGAGGAACCAATTTGGGGTGGAGGTGGGGATAGAGGAAAACGCAGGCGATACCTCATGCCTGCGTCGGTGTGGGTAGTGAGTTGTGGTGGAGCCGAGGGGGATCGAACCCCTGACCTCTTGAATGCCATTCAAGCGCTCTCCCAGCTGAGCTACGGCCCCACAGAGACTGATTATAGCAACCCCAACGCGAACGGTCAAGGCATTACCGGCGACACGAAGCTGGCAGAGCCGTGGCACGCATATCGCCGATGATTTGAGCATATGGTGATGTTTTCTTGATGTTGTCTGTGGTTTTCTTGTGGTACCCTGGCAATGCGACGAAACAGAGGGAGCGATCACGGAGAAATCAGTCGTCTCACCTCAGGCGAGCGCAGGACGCCCGAGACCGACAGGGGGGAATGAGGATGTGGCACTCGAAGGGTCACAAGCGACGTGGCATAGTGCTGGTGATGGTCGCGTTTGGTCTTGTTGTACTGATGGGGATGGCGGCGCTCACCGTAGACGTGGGCCGGACTGCGTTGGCAGTGCAGCGTGCGCAGTCGGTGGCCGACGCTACAGCGATGGCCGCGGCACTACAACTTCCTGACACGGCGAGCGCCAATACCAGCCTACTGGATGCTCTGGCCGCAAACAACGGCACAGGTAGCTGGCCGCAGCTTACTGTGGACACCAGCCAGGGCGTGACATACTACGGCCCCGGCGACACTGTGCCCGGCTATGCGGTCCTCGACGTCAAGGAGTATGTGGCGAGAGTCACTACCTACGCAGATGATGCGTACACTTTCGCCCGGGTTGCCGGCGCCGACACGATGCACGTCGCGCGTTCCGCCACTGCCAAGCTCATCCTCAGCCATGGCGCACTGCCGGTAATCTTCACCAAGCAGGATGTGGACTGGGAAGACGGCTTTGCGTCGAGCGGTTCAGGTGTGTATATTGACGGTGCGATGCACTCCAACAGCAGCATTGTGTTTCATGGCTCCAACATCACGGTGGCCGGCCTGGTGGAATACCGCAACTCCCTCACCATCACTGGCTCGGACATCAATCTGCTGGAAGGCTCGGCCTTGGGTGTCATTGAGGAGTATCCGATTGATTTCACCTGGGATGACTTCCTGCCCTGGGACTATGAAGTCGGCGACTGGATCATCACCGCAACCAGCTTCGATTTCGGGCACGTCCACGTCAACGGGAACTTGACAATACAGAGCAGCAACTTCCATGGGACCAACGGCATCATCATGGTCGAAGGCAATGTTACATTCAACGGCTCAGGTGCCGATCTGGAAAATGTAACGATCATCGCCAAGGGCACAATCACGTTCAATGGCGCGTGTCAGTCCATGACTCCGTACGGCGACAATCCCGCACTCATGTCGCTTTCGACTGCTGACAAGGCGATTGTCTTCAACGGCTCGGGACCGGAGACGGAAGGGGCGATCTTTGCTCCCAACGGAGGTATTGTCTTTCATGGCGCCAACACAAGCGTTCACAATGGCAGCCTTGTTGCGCTGAGCGTGACGATGAAAGGGGGCCAATATAGGATCGTGGGCTCCGAGGACCCGAGCATAATAGTCAGAAACGTGCGACTGGTTCAATAGTCGTTTCGAATCATCTTGGCCGCACCGCGAATGGAGAAGCGGAGATCTGGCGAGCCTTCGTCCGCAGGCCGGATACCAGGACCTGCAGGATACTTACAGTAGAACCCCTCGTGAAGAGACAGCCGGGCCAGAGAAAGAAACGGTGGAAATGCAATCAGCGCGCGGTGTGGTTCTCCTGAGCGCGTGCGTCGTTCGGGTGGCTCTGCTTGGCCTTGCCGCGCTCAGGTACCGGATATTCTGGTCACTGTGATGCACGGTCGTCCCCAGAGCATCGAGAGTACGGAACATCTCCGCTCCCAGATATGGGACGGGAGTGGATGTTGCGTACGTTTTGTGGTATCATTGAGCGTATTCGGAGAGTTCACGCATGGGTTGCGTATGCGGAAGCAGTAGATTGGTGCGCGGCGGGTAACATGATAGCAGAGGGAGCGATCGTGGGGAAATCGGTCGTCTCACCTCAGGCGAGCGCAAGACGTACGAGACCGACAGGGGGAAATGAGAATGCGACGCTCGAAGGGTGGCGAGCGACGCGGCATGATCATAGTAATCGTCCTGGGGGGGCTTGTGGCGCTGCTGGGAATGATGGCATTGGTCGTGGACCTGGGCATGGTGATAATTGTCAAGGCGCAGGCCCAGGCAGTGGCGGATGCGTCGGCACTTGCTGCTGCTGCCGCTCTCCGGGACGGAATGGATGAGGCGGTAGCCATACAGGCCGCCCTGGACATCGCCGCGGCTAACGAAATCCTGTGCGAGCCGGTGCTTCTGGACCCGTCTGTGGATATCGAGGTCGGTGCCTGGGATGCCGCCAACGAGCAGATAATTCCCTGGTCGCCGGCATTCACATTTGCGGCCGCGCAAGTGACCGTGCGCTACACCCAGGACTCGCCGAATGGGCCCGTGCCGGTGTATTTCGGGCGGGTATTCGGGCGTGAGTTCGCCGAGACAAGCAGGTCCGCAGCGGCCACTGTGGGCATCGGAGACTTCCCGCGCAAGCCGCTGGACCTCATGAATGTCCAGGACGCCTCCGGGTCCTTCATGGACGAGTGGTTGCATGCAATGAATGCACACTGCGGGCTCGTGGACCTCGTCAACACGATATCCAGGGAAGGCGACACGATAGGATTTGTGGCGTTCAACGAGGGCATAAAGCAGACGACTCAGACCGTGTATTGGCCAATATACGAGGAGTGGATCTACTTGCCCCTTGCTTTCGGCCTCACGGAGCTGCCGGTAGGGGATGAGCCTCTCAGCGAAGCGATGGCGTACGTCCACGAGATACTGCTCAACGATACTCCCCAGGGCTGGACGAACCCGGGCATAGCCATCAACTGGGCCGTGGACAACTTCCTGGCCAACGGAGGCGAGGCCAGCGAATGGGTCATCCTGTTGGTCAGCGACGGCATGCCCTGCGGGAGCACTGATGCGATCACACAGCAATACCGTCAGGATGGGATTGACGCGGCAGACCGCGCAGCGGCTGAAGGCATCAGGATC
>JAUWOG010000750.1 GCA_030612305.1 Armatimonadota bacterium
GTATCTCGGTGCCGCGCGGCGGGCAGAGCCTCGATGAGGCACTGGTGCGGGCAATCAAGCGGGAGCAGGATATCAAGCTGACAAGTCACGCGGCGGAGGATATCAAGCTGTACGTGAATAGCGTGGACGCGGCGCTGGCGATGCAGCCGCCGGGGGGAGCAGACAACATGGGCAGCTTCTCTCACCAGGCGGATGACGTGAAGGCGTTCGGAGTGGGGCTGGATGATGTGGCGGATGTGCTCGCCGACGCGTGCCTGCCGATAGCTGATGAGGTGAGTTGGATGGTGGAGGAGCTTCCGGCAAAGGTGCGTGCGCAACTGGCGACGAATGGGGCGTGGCTCACCGGTGGGACGGGGCTGCTGCGGGGCCTTCCGGAGTTGCTCAGCGCGCAGATAGGGATGCGTGTGAGGGTGGCGACGGCTCCGCTGGCATGTACGATGTTAGGGCTGCAGGCGATTCTGAGCAACCTCCATGCGCTGTCTCTGGATGGGCGGCGAGTGAGCTTTGGCGGTCGGTGATGATGTGGGAGCAGGTGATTCGCGACGCGCGGAGAAGCCGTAGAAGGAATAAGTAGTCCGGACGACAGAGAGGAAGCAAAATGATGATTCCGAATTTCTCCGCATGTATAGAAATGCTGTTCGCCGAGCTGCCGTTTGTGGACCGGATTACGGCTTCTGCAGAGGCGGGGCTGAAGGCTGTCGAGTTCTGGGGCTGGCGGGCTAAGGACCTGGAGGCCATATTCGAGCGGGCCAAGCGCGATGAGGTTACCGTGGCCTCTTTTCTAGTGGATTGCGAAGGCGACCTGTGCGACTCGGAAGCGCACAGTGAGTGGGTCGCCGGTGCGGTCGAATCCATAGAGCAGGCCGACAAGTACGGAGTGCGGACGCTGATTGTGACTACGGGCAATGATCTGGCCGGCGTGACGCGCGAACAGCAGCACCAGGCTATCGTCGAGGGCCTCGATGCAGTCGCTGTGTGCGCGGAGGAGATGGATGTCACGCTGGTGCTGGAGCCGCTGAATGTGCTCGTTGACCACGCCGGGTACTACCTGGTGACCTCGGATGAGGGGTTCGAGATCGTTGGCGAGGTGGATAGCCCCAAGGTGAAGCTGCTGTATGACATCTACCACCAGCAGATAAGCGAGGGGAATCTCATCGCCAGGATCACGGCGAATATGGACAAGATCGGGCATTTCCACTGCGCGGATGTTCCGGGGCGGTATGAGCCGGGCACCGGTGAAATCAACTACGCCAATGTGTTTGGGGTAATCGCTGACAGCGACTACGAGGGGCATGTGGGTCTGGAGTTCAGGCCGTCGGCGAGCAGTGAGGATGCCATCGCGAAGGTGTTGGCGATAGCCGGGCAGGGCTGAGCTGAAGTACTGCGGCGCGGTGTGATGGAGGCGTGGCCGAAGGCAGGCTCTGAGGCACTGAGGCGGCCCTGAGGAGGGGTCGCCTGTTCTCGTGTGGCGGCGGCGAAGGTGAGGCAGCGGCTGAGGCGGTACGGGGGAGCGCGGGTGCCGCGAGGGGGGGGCGGGGGGCCACAGGGGAACGGCAAAGGCAAAGGGCAGCGACGGACGGCTGGCAAGCAGGGAACGGCAACGGCATTGATGAACGGC
>JAUWOG010000275.1 GCA_030612305.1 Armatimonadota bacterium
TCCGTGTAGGTGATGACGGAAAATGGCGTGACCTCCGAAGCGGTACCCGCGGTCGTGGGGATGAGTATCACCGGCAGCGGCTGGAAAGGTATTTCGGTCGGCTAGCCGGGATGATCCTGAGCCTTGGTCCAGCCCTTCACGACGGCCTCGGCTGCGATTGCCTTGGCCGCATCCATGCTGCTGCCGCCGCCGATGCCGATGATTGCCTCGACGCCGGCTTCCCGCGCGACCGCTCCGCCTTGCTCGCAGGTCGTATCGGAAGGGTCCGGCTCAACGCCGTCGAAGACCGTCACGACGGGTTCTTCGGCGGCCGCAGCCACAAGCTGCTTGAGGGCCTCGAGCTTGCTCACGGTTTCGCCACACACGATCATCACGCGTCGGGCTCCCAACTCCGCCAGCAGCCTGTACGTCTCGCCAAGTGCGCCGGGGCCGGACAGGACCTCGACCGGGTTGTCGTCCTCGGCAAAGCGCATCGCTTCGATATCTGTGGGCGCCATCGCGTATCTCACTCTCTCGCATGTCTCCAAACCCGGCCTATTCACGAATGGATCCCCGAGATGCGCGAAACGCGTCACTCATGGCCTTCATGGCACCATAGCACGTCTTTGATGACTATCGCCAAAACCGCACACTGTAATTCACACGGGGACCCTCAAACGCGTAGGTCGGCCTGAGCTTTCTGCTCTGCAGAAAGCTCAGGTGGGAATTGAACAAGCAATGCTTGTTCAATTCCCAGCTTCCAGCCCGACGCCTTCTCGAGCCTCACGAATAATCCCAGCAAAGCTACTACTATTATAGATGAAACACCCAGCCGGGGAAATAGTTCCGGCTGCGAGCAGCGACGTGCGCTCTGATGACAGGCAGGTGACAGCGATGTTTTCGCGAAGTAGGCAATAGTATTCACCTTCGCGTGGGCACCCGCGCCACAGGCGTGGGTCAGCCTGATCTGCGCGAGGCCGTTTGCGCAATGGCAGTATCTGGCAACAGGCAGAGGACAGTGGTCAGTATGGAGATGTCACTGGAAACGTTTGGCTGGGTAGCATTGCGGCTTGGGGCTGCATTTGTGCTCGGCGGGCTGGTGGGTCTGGAGCGGGAGTGGCACCGCCGACCCGCCGGACTCCGCACCCATATCCTCGTGGCTGGCGGAGCGGCGCTCTTCACTATCATGTGGGCTGTCGCCGCTGGGGAGATGGGTGATCCCGGACGGGTTGCCGCCGGTGTGGTCACGGGCATCGGCTTCATCGGCGCCGGCACGATCATGCACTACGGGACCGGGGTGCGCGGGCTGACAACCGCGGCCTCGCTCTGGATGGTGGCGGCGATAGGGATGGCGTGCGCGCTCGACCAGTTGCCGGCGGCCTTACTTGCGACATTCATGTCCCTATTCGCGCTGGTATTGATGGATTGGCTCGAGGAGAATGTACTGAGAAAGGCAGGGGGGCAGGAACTGACTGTCATAGCAGTCCAGGGGGCGGAGGTATTCGACAAGGTTTGCCGAGTGCTGACTGAGCAGCAGATCGAGATACTCAGTGCCCAGTACAACGCCAGAGCATCCGGCGACACACAGAAGGTGAGCATCCGAGTGCGCACAACAGACGATGAGCAGAAACGGGCGCTGTGTCGTGAGCTTGAAGCTTTGCCCGGTGTGCGCAAGGTGGATCTGATCTAGTGGCGTGTCTCAGAGATAACTTCGCATAGTCCCAATAGCTCACCAAACGCGTAGCTCGGCCTGACCTGCGCGAGGTCGTTCGCTGAGAAGGAAGATGAGAGCGCCTCTCCGAAGTCGGGAAATAGTTGCGCCCAGGCAGGGAATAGGGGGATACATGGCGAAGGTACCGATGTTGGCGGCGTGTTGCGGTGAGCGTCGGCATACTATGACGGCTTCTGCCGGGAGACTGCAATGCGGGGAACCGGGCTCTCGGGCAGAGATCGTGCAAGCACCAGGGAGGTGCGCCAAGTGCGCTACAGTTTGATTCCTGTGACGGTACTGGCCCTTGTGGTCGGATCTATGAGTACGAGTCATGCTGATGCGATGGATTTCTATACACCCCCACTCGTCAGTGCGCCGATGATGGCAACGGCGCCGACCATTGACGGGCTGCTTAAGCCAAACGAGTGGACCCAGGCGGGGACAGTCAGCAAGTTCATCATGCTGGGCGGCCGCTCGGAGCCCTCGGCGCAGACTGAGATGTGGATTGGCTATGATGCTCACAGTCTCTACATCGCCGCCATGCTTCACGATCCCTTGCCCAACGAGATCAAGGCGGAGGTGACTGAGCGGGACGGGGACGTGTACGCCGAGGACTGCCTCGAATTGTATTTCGACCCGGCCAACACCAAGGAGCGCTACATCCACTTCATCATCAACGCGCTGGGTACTCGTTACGATGCGCTGGATCGCGACGAGACGGTTGACTACCGCTGGGAGGCGAAGACGGCGCGGCTGGAGTCGGGATGGTCGGTGGAGATGGCGCTCCCCTTCGAGGGCGATATTCCTCCCTCGCCGGGAGCCGCCTGGAGCTTCGTTGCCGCGCGCAATGCTCCGCACCTGGGGCAGTTGAGCGCGTCCAGCAGGCTCCTCAAGACCTTCCACGAGCCGGAGAACTTCGGTGCCATCATCTTCGCGCAGAGGCCCGCCGTCATGAAAGCTGCCTCCCTCGGTGACGGCCTCCTCGGCGACAACAAGGCCGCAATGGTGGTAATCAACCTCAATGATCAACTGCTGGAGGGGAAGGTCCATGTCCGCGTGATGGGGCCGAGTCGACACGGCAACTCCTATAGCATGACTAAGATCAAGATACGCCCGGGCAAAGGTGGCATCGTGCAGGTGCCATATAAGATCGTGCAGGACGGGTTCAACACGCTGCAGTTCTCCCTGACTGACGCCGCCGGCGAGGTCATAAGCCGGACGCCTCCGTATCCGGTTGATCTGCCTGCAGCGAGCGCCGAGTTGACGAGTCTGGAAAGCGCCTTGAGCGCGGGCCTCCGCGTCTGGTCCATGCTCGACGATTCCGAGTACAAGACCCGCGCGGCGCGGGAGTTCGATCTCCTCGCGGCCAAGTGGCAGGACCTCGCGACCCGCTACCGGAACGAGCGAAGAGGCATGAGCCGGGCCGGACTCGCCGAGTTGCAGAATCAGATTGCCCCGCTCACATCAAGGGCGGAGCTGCTGCGTATGGAGATTGACGCCTACATGCAGACGCAGGCCAACGGCGGTGTCCGCACTCTGTGCTTCGCGGCACTCACCGACCTCGACTCCCCGGCACAGCCTCCGGCCGAGGTACAGGGATACCTCCAGGTCGCCCGCAACAGCCGTGCCGCCCTGCAACTGGTGGTTCCCCCTTTTCGGACGGATGGCGAGGCCAGGTAACCGCCGAGCCATCGGAGCTCATATCTGCTGACGGGAATGTGATAGGCCGGGAGCACCTCGCGCTGTTCGAGCTCCGGCCCGTGGCAGTGGTCGAGACCGCGCCCCACGAGCCCCCCGCATCAGAAAGCAGCTCATCCACAAGCGAAGCTCTGCCCTCACCTGTGGCTCCGGAAACAGAAGTCAACTTCCCTGATGAGGTGGGCATGTCCGCAGGCCCGCACGAGTCCGTACACGACATCTTGGTTCCCCTCGCTGACGACGGCTTTCTCCTCGATGGCAACGAGGCCAACCTCCTGTGGCTGCGCATTACGGTGCCGGCGGACACGCGCCCCGGGGCTTACCACGGCCGCGTCACGTTCGAGACTGACGATGGCAGGCTCAGCGATCGTCCGCTGGCCGTGCACGTCTTCGATGTCAGCCTCGCCGCCCCGTCAGACTACGTCCTCGGGCTCGAGGTCTGGCAGTTGTGGTCGAGTCTGGAGCAGCACTACGGTGTGGCTGCTTTCTCTGAGGACTGGTGGGAACTGGTCAGGGCGTATCTAGGGCACTTGGCCGGCATGGGAACGCGTGTTGCTCAGGTGGGACGTTCCTACTTCGACTGGAAGCGAGGCGCGGCGGGCCAGTGGCAGTTCGATTTCTCTCGTTTCGATCGCTACATGAGTCTCTGCGAGAAGGTCGGTATCAACAAGGGCATTGCATACGTGGCGATGCTCAATACGACAGCGCCGACACAGGTGTACTACCACGATGCCGACGGGGAGTTCCATGCCGTTGACGGCGAGCCCGGCGATGACCTCTATGATGAGGCGTGGACTGCCTTTGCCGACGCTCTTGCGCGACACTGCCGGGCGAGGGATTGGTTCCAGGGCCTGTATATGTGGGTCGCCGACCGTCCGCAGAGCGACGAGCAACTGGCGGCGTTCAACAGTGCAGTGGACCTGCTCTGGGCCGTAGATCCTGACTACCAGGTAGTCGCGACTATAGACACTGCGGCAGCGGCCTGCTGGCTACCCGCACATGCCGACCGCTTCGTGCTCTTCGGCGATCAGATGCCCGGCCAGCTCGGCCTGTGGGTCGCCGACAACGATAAGTCCGCAGCGACGACGGCGATCTGCCGCACGTGCGCCCCTCATCTGTCCATCGGGCGCGCCTCAAGGGACGCGTACGCCATCGGGCCGCGGGCGCTCTGGGGGTTCCTCGATTCGGTAGTGGCGAGTGCATACGTCGATTGGCCTGCGGACCTCGATGCAGATGCGCCGGAGGTGTCTCAGGACTTCAGCGGCGTGGTTTACCCC
>JAUWOG010000664.1 GCA_030612305.1 Armatimonadota bacterium
CCGCACCTGCAGGAGTTCCTGAAGGTATTCCGTGCAGAGAGCTGGCCTTACGTGGTCCGCACCGACGGGAATCTGTGGTCCATAGCCGACGATCTGTTTGGCGCTTCCGGCGTTGACGGTTACGGTGAGATAGATCAGGAGGCGGGCATGGACCTGGGGGAGGTGCGCGAGCGCTTCCCGGAGTTGACGATGTGGGGGGGAGTGGCGTGCGGGCCGACGCTGCGCAACGGGACACCGGAGCAGGTGAAGGCGGAGGCGTTGCGTTCTCTGGAGGTTGCATCGTCGGGCGGCGGGCTGATTCTTGGCTCCAGCAATACGATACTGCACGGCACCCCGCCGGAGAATGTCTGGGCGATGCTCGAGGCCCGCGACGAGTTCGACATCTCCGCCCTCCCCAGCGCCTAGCTGGGACCTCCAGTTGTGCCGTTGGCGTTTGCCTCTTTCTGCTTGGCAGGTCAAGCGCGCCCACTCCTCGAACTATCCCCCGGAGGTGCACTATGATGCCCGACAAAGCGATCCTTTCCGTTGTATGCGCCGTGACATTGCTGCTTGCCGCCCACGTGGCCGCTTATGGTGAGGACCTCTCTCGCAATGGCAATTGCGAGGACGTCAAGGACGGCAAGACCATCGGCTGGGGCCCGTACCTCGGCGGCGTCACCTGGGGTTCGCTGGAGGACGGCTACGAGGGCAAGGGCATCTGGTTTGAGCCCGGCCCGTTCACTCCTATAGGCTCCGGCGACCGCAAGGGCGAAAACTACATCAACACGGGCATCGTGCAGGGCAGTTCCCACGGCACCTCGGGCGCCGACGCGCTCAGCCACACGCCCTCCGAGGACGCGAGGTACTTCAAGCGCGGCGGTGCGGACGCCTACAAAGTCAGCTTCCGGATGAAGAGCGAGTGCAACAAGATCAACGTCTTCCTCCAGGCCTGGACGACTGACGAAGCCACGGGGGACGATCGTGGCGGCGGGGCCGGTCTCGTCCCCCGCATCGGCGAGCTTGATGACTGGACTTATTTCGAGGCTACCGGCTCGGTGGCAGCCGGCGTGAAGAAGATCGCCGTCTGCTTCCAGGTCTGGGGCTACGAGAAGGACGGCCGCAAGCTCGGCCGCGGGTGTATTGACGAGTTGAAGATCGAGAAGGCGAAGGGCCTCACCGCCGACAGTCTCCGCCGCATTGAGATTCCTGAAGACCCGGCGGTCTATGTCGGCGAGACGCCCATCGAGGACATACTCACAGCCTACCGGGCCGGGGAGAAGGGCGCGATTTCGCAAGTTCAGGGCGCGCTGAGGCAAGCCGATGTGCTGGCCGAGCATCCTGACGAGTGGTATCGGCAGTTCTTTCCCAATTTCGAGCCGCGAGGCATCTACACCACCTCGTGCCCGATCCATCCCTTCCTCACCCGCTACTACAACGACTTCGCATGGAGCCTCGACGAGCCCTGGAAGCTCATCTGCAAGCACTGCAAGGCCGAGGGGCGCAAGTATTGCTATTACCCCAATCCCGATTACCCCGATGACGGCAATGGCTGCGCGCCCACCGACGAAGTCTGGGCCCGCGACCATGACGCGGCATGGAGCAAAGCCCATCGCGGCATCCCGCACGACCACTGGGACGGCTCCAGCCACGCGTATGTGAACAGCCGGCGTTACTATTTCAAGGGTAAATACTATGTCAACGCTCTGGATCGTATGCACCGCACCACAGGCCCCCGACTGGCGCTGGCTTATCATTACGCCAGAGAACTCTTCCCTCCCGACAGTGACCAGTACAAGAAAGCCGACCTCTACGCCCACAAGGCGAAGGTAGTTATGGTCTGCAGTGCGCGGGCATATCTGGGCGACGACTATCTTGCCGCCGCCGAGGGGATCACACCCGAACAGTTCCAGGAGCGCATCTGCGACTTCTACCAGCCCTCCGAGACTGACCAGTGGCAGTACGAAAAGCGCGATGGTTTCCGCTTATTCGACAACCGCGATGTCATAGCTGGTGACCCGGTCTGGGAGGGCGTCCGCGTTCGTGACGGCCGGCTCTTCGCCGGGTCATGGAACTCGCGCGCCAACACCGCCGGCTTCCTCCTGGAGCTTTTCTGCCGCCTGCGCGCTTCGTTTGGTGAGGGCGAAGACGACATCCGCC
>JAUWOG010000760.1 GCA_030612305.1 Armatimonadota bacterium
ACAAGTTCATCGGCGACGGGATCATGGCAATGTGGAACGCCTTCGGGATGGAGGCGGATGACCACGCGGAGCTTGCGGTGCGCAGCGGTCTGCAGATGTTCAAGCGCCTGGAGATACTCAACGAATACTGGGAAAGGACGGAGAACCGGCTTGCGTTTCGCATCGGTGTGGGGATACACACGGGCGATGTAATGGTGGGGGACGCGGGTTCGGTTCAACGGCGGCAATTCACGGCGATCGGCGACGCGGTGAACACGGCCGCGCGGATCGAGGCGATGTGCAAGGAACTCGGGGTCGTGTTCATAATCAGTGAGACGACGGCCGGGCGGGTTGAGCATTTGTTCGATCTGCGCGAGATCGGCGCTGTTGAGGTCCGCGGACGCAGTGAAGGTATCCGGGTGTTCGAGGTGCTCGGCGAAAAGCAGTCGGGCGTTGAATCCAGTACGGAGTGAACTCATCCATGAGCCTGTTCGGCAAGAAGAAAAAGAAGAAGCATCAGAGCGAAGAAGCCATCATGCAGGAGATGCTGGCCGGCATTCAGCAGAGCGAGGAGGCAAAGGTCAAGCGGCACAAACGTAGAGGCCGGCGGCTGCTGCCGTCATGGGTGGATCGGCGCCTGTTGATCGGACTCGCCATCATTGTTGTTGCGGTTATCGCCGATGGTGTGCGGCGCGAGAACGAGGAGTTCTACGCCAAAGTCACGAAGGTGTATGGTCCCTGCATGCTCTATGCTTCGGTGCGGAGCCCCGGGGCGGCGCTGGAGGTCGGGGCCCAGCTCAGTAACCGTAATGTTGTCCGCACGGGCAGCCAGTCGAGCGTGGTCATGGAATTCCCCGACGGCAGCGTCGTCACCGTCGGGCCATCGAGCACGCTGGTAGTGAAGATGCTGGAGTACAACCGTGGGGGAGCGTGGCGGACACGGTCGTTCTTCCTGCAGGCCGGGCAGGTCTGGGGGCGGGTGTCGCCGCACTTCGGGAGTGACTCGAAGCTGAAGATACACACTCCTTCTTCGGTGGCCGCAGTGAGGGGGACGACGTTCTCAGTCTATCAGGGGCCGGATGGCAAGTCCAGCGAGGTTACCTGCGTCCAGGGCCACGTCGAGGCGCAGGGGTTCACGGGTGTGCCACAACTAGTCGTGGCGAACACGCAGGCGAAGGTGAAGGTCGGCAGCTCCGCAAGAAGCCCCAGGAACATGTCCGAGGCACAGACCACCACGTTCCGGCAGGTTGACCTCTTCAAGGAGATACCTGACGAGCATTGGCTCAAGGTGCTGGAGCTGACTATCACGCAGATGCTGGATGCGCCGCTGAATGTTCTGGGCATCGGGAAGTGCAGTTGGGGCGTGGGAGCGGCCGACTTTGCCCGTCGCACAAACGCGCTCACGGGGCTGCGTCTGCTTCACCAGCACATCGAAGGCCACGCGCAATTTCCCGCGTATATCAACCCCGCCACCATACGCGAACTGGGGATTCCCGCCGAACACTCGCGCAGGATTCTGTCCGTGTTCGACGGTGACGCGATCGAGCTATACCGGCGTAGCGGCCGCGGCTTCAT
>JAUWOG010000245.1 GCA_030612305.1 Armatimonadota bacterium
AGCTCCCGCACCTGCCCGTGGAGGTACTCGACATACTTGCTGCCATCGCGGCCCCGCGCCGCCTCCATGAACTCCGCGTCATCCAACTGCGGGTGCCGCGTCCAGCTCGGGTAGTCGGGATGGTGCCAGTCCAGCAGCGAATGGTAGAAGCCCACCTTGAGGCCCTCGCTCCGGACCGCCTCGACCATCGGCGTCAGCAGGTCCCGCCCCGCCGGAGTGTTGGTCCCCTTCCAGTCGGTGAGCTTGCTGTCACACAGGCAGCCGCCGTCATGATGCGTACTCGTGATGACGAAGTACTTCATGCCGGCCTGCTTCGCCAGCTTCGCCCATTCCACGGGGTCATAGAGGTCGGGGTTGAAATGGTCGAAATACTTCTGGTACTCGGCATCGGTCAGGTTCTCATACATTCTGACCCATTCATGCCGCCCCGCCGCAGCATAGACTCCCCAATGAATAAACATCCCGAACCGATCATGCACAAACCAATCCGCATCCCCCACCGTCTCCTGATAGTCAAAACCCATCGCCTTTCCCCTCCCGCATCACCTAGCAGTATCCGCCCGCAACACCCCTCCCATTTCCCCACGCCCTTCATTCCTCCTCCGCACCATCGCCGTTGGGTTGGGTCTCTATCAGTTGCCAATCCTCAGCGGGCATCGGAAACAGGTCTGACCACCTAGGATCCCCATAGCTGACTGACTCGATGGATGTAGGCGTAACAAGGAGAGAATCGCCATAGCCGCCGAAGAGGACAGCTCTCTCGATGTCCGCTCCTGCGCTTTCTCGCATCGCGTCCCATGCGCGCTGCAACCAAGTTCCCTTTCGTTCGCACGTCCTCTCATAAGCTGTTGCGAACTCTTGGGAGCCGGACTTTAGAACGATCCAGGATGCCAACTCGGTGGGCTGAAGGGGCTGCTGAAAAACTTCTTGGGAGGGCGCGGCATTCGGAAATCGAAGGGCGAGGTATCCATAGTCTACAGACGCGTCAGCCAAGATGCGCACAATTGGATTGCTGATGTTAAGCAACCACCAGTTTCCCTTGACAACCTGAGACCACTCCGGTGGGAAAGGTACTTGGCGGTTTCCGTACAGGTTCTGGGGCGCTTCTGTTTGCGCCCACACAGTCGTCGGTAGCCAAGCAGCATAGTCCTCCCCGTCGTCAAATCTACCCACCGCATGGTAGCCAGCAACTAGCTGTGGCCACACTCCCGCTTCGCCAGTCAACGTGATTGAGGCAGTTGTACCCTTGCCTGTGATGGCGGGCACCTTGTCCAACACTGCAACCTTATGGTCTCTGAACTCCAGGCTGCCGTCCCCGTGACCGCGTAGTTCTAGGTCATCTCGCGTGATTGCGCTCCAGTTGACTCGGCGCCACCTGGTCTCGCCCTCGGAATAGGTGTGCCACCACCAAGGCTCAGGATGTTTCGGAATGGGGACGAGGCCATCAGTCGCGGCACCGTCTAATGCTCTCCAAGGATTTGTGTCAGTCATGCCCTTGGCCCAAGATGTGTAAGCCGTCTTGGAATACTCATTAGTCCACTTGCCCAGTGACTGCGTTATCTCGTGCCTTGCGACGAACCCGCGGCGATCAGCAGTCACCGTCCCAAACTTATCGGTATGGACGTCTATCGAGATGAAAGGACGGTGCCATCGTATCGCGCTCGTGCGGAAGTTCGAACTAATTCTAGCGCCGTAGAATGACGTTCGGGTTTTGCACTCCGGCAGCCAGGCAACGGTGTTTCCCTTTAGGTCTAGCAGGCAGTATTCGCCACTGGTGCGCTTGGGCTTGACTAGAGCCAGGCAAGGTCCGTCCTCCAAATCGAAGTAGGGAATGCAGACTCTAACCCGCAGTCCGTCGGCATCGTACTCCTGCATGTAGATGTGGAGGGTGCTTTCCGCGTCCGACATCAGTTGCGCAGCTTCCGCACCCACTAGTGCAGCTTGTTCCAGTTCTCCAGGCTCTTGCAGCTCTACGGGTAGATTTCGGTCTTGCGTGCCAATGAAATCCGTAAGCTGCCTCAACACCTCCTGCTTCATTTCATCTTTGGATTTCAGCCACCCGGCAGCGAAGTCCCTTTCTTCACCGTTGGCACCATGGATCTGCAGTTGACACGGCACATGGTCGAAGGCCTCCCTGACTTGGTGTAGCACCAAGTAGTATATGCCCTTGCTGTCATAGTCGCCCACGATGTCCGGACGAAGTCGCAACTCAACTTCAGTTCCGCTCACACCGCGCTGTTCGGGGCGCAACTCCCCAAAAGCCCCTACGCCCTCTGTGGTAAACACCCAACCGTCCTCGGAGAACCCTCTGAGAGGGTCAGGTTTCGTCCTGAGGCTGACCCCGTCCGCAAGCATGAAATACGAGAGTACTCCGATGCCAAACTGACTTGTGCGTTCGAAATCCACTCCATTTGCCTTGCACAGCCTTTTGAGACGGATCACTTCGCTTCCAGTGGTAGAGCTGTTGGCGGTCTGAAGCAGGTGATCCTCAATGTCCGCCTTTGACATTCCCACCCCCGTATCTGTGCAGACAATGGATATTCGGTTGTCGCGTTCTACGATTTCGACCGTGACGCGATCATCTTGTGCAGGCGGCGAACCCCTCGGCACCACGCCCACGTCTCTTCTTGCGAGCTCATGCAGTGCCTGTCTCATTCTGACCGCGTCGAAGGCGTTCTGAAGAAGCTCCCTGAGTCCTACCCAGGGCCGTTCTCCATACAGAGCATGCCCTCCCAAGAGCTCAAGTATCTGCTCCTCGTTGACTTTGAAACCGCCGTCAATGTATTCGTATGTGTCTGGCGGAGACTGGATGTCGTCCCGCACGGTGGTGGGCAGTTTCCACAGGTAGTCCTTGGCGCCTTCAGCAAAGCAAGCCTTACACTGTGGGTCTTCGTAGACACTTCTACACTCCACAAGTTCCCTGTTGACTTGTTTAACCATCTCAAGCAATGTAGCCATGAACACGGCCTCTTCGGGCCTGGCCGTCAACTTCAGGTTGTCATCGGTCACTGCGTGTGCCACTATGGGGAAATGCTTCTCCCACTCCGTGACACTCCTGAGGTTTCTGATGTCCCGATGACGGTACAGCACCTTAGGCGCTCGCCGAATGTCGAATTCCCAGATATCCGCGATACGTAAGATCATTGCCAGGTACCGCAGATTGCACGTCTCAGACTGCTGTTTGCTCCTACCCCGGGCTATCGTGCTGAAATCTGGCTCCCTGAGTGTCGCCGCTGGTAACCCGTGACTCTCACATACGGTCCTCAGTTGGGATGCGTAGGGCACATCCTTGTATTCGAAGCACCACTTGTGCGCTTCGACAATCCCCCAACCCCCGGTGTCATGATTACACCTGACCCAATCGGCAATTATGTCCTCGACACGGTCGGCCACCGGCTCTGCGCCATCATATTGAAGAGGTAGCTGGCGTACGCCCCACCTCTCTGCCAGATGATCCCTGAACTCCCCTTCATCTTCGCTCGCGGGATCGGACGCCTGCTCGTCGGTGAGGAGGTTCCTCAGCGGCCTGACCTCCGCTTCGGGCGCACTCATGCCAATGTCGTGCAGGTAAGCAGAAAGGATCAATATGGCGCACTCAAGTGGCTCGAGGATATCTAGCGTCTCACGAGGGATAATCTGCGCCATATTGTCAAGAACTCGCTCGGAGTGCTCGGCGTCGTGAAGAGTGAACTGTGGGGTATGGCGAGCGCCGTCGTCCAGGATGCTACTCGCTTGCTTTACCACTTCGCGAACTCCCACAAGTAGGTTCTCCGCCTCATCCTGCGAACTGTAATCCGCATCGGCGGCATAGCTCTCGAGCCTGTCCCATATAGCGTTGCTCATGACGTAGTTCACCTTGAAGGCTGGAGTTCACTGGATGGCGGATCATCCGCCTGCTACTGTATTATAGCACAACACGCTACAATGTGAGTAAGAGTATTCGCGCCGGAACGGCGGGTTACATGTAGTAGATGAGGGGGGCGTTTTTGCTCGTCGCGGGCCTCGCCTCAGAAGTAGCAGTCGCGGGCGGGACGGGGGAGGAGGAAGGCCGCGTCGAGTTGCGCGAGGAGTTCAGCAGGGCCGGAGAGATCGTCGGTGACGGCGAGGCCTGTCGCGGGACGCACTCCATACCACATCCGCGAGAGCGCATTGACTGAGGCCTGGAGTGTCGCCAGCGAGGCATCGAGGCCCGGCTCGGCTGCTGACGAGCGGCCGAGTGTCACGACATAGTCCCCGGCGACACCGCGCCAGGGGCTGGCATCGTCGAGGTAGCGCTCGATGGGGTCTGTCAACTGGAGGTTGAAGCGCAAGTCGTCGCATGGGAGCCGCGTCTTGTTCAGGCAGCCGGGCAGGTCCAGGATGCGCAGTTGCCACGAGGCCCCGGTGCGCATCGAGACCTCGTATTTCGAGCCGGTGCGTGCTTCCATTTCCGCCTGCGGTCGCCGCAGGAGGTCCTGGAATTGAATGTGGACGGGCTCGCATATATGGACGAGGTGGAGCTGGTCGCCGAGGCCGGCGATGAGAGCCATGAGCTCGAGGAACTCCTCATTGCTCTGGTAGCTCATCCACTTGACGCGATATGGCCCGGCACGCATGTCGGTGACATCAAACCAGAGCATATGCGTGAGTTCGCCGCCGGGCCCGTAGTATCCGAGGCCGAAGCTGGTGGGATTCCACATCAGCCAGGCGCGGATAATCTCCGGGTTGGTGATGGTACATGAGCCGTGGCCGCGCTGCCTGTTGAGTAGCGAGGCGTGGATGGCTTCTGCGTCGTCGGCAGTAAGCCTCTGCGGCGGCCGCGCCTTGCGGCTTATCTGCAGATGGCTCGGGTCGAAGGCGACATGGGTCTCATAGCTGCCGGTGCCGAAGCCGAGTTTGTCATAGTAGCCCTGGTCGAACGTGCCGAGCGTCGCGACGAGCGCACCCTCC
>JAUWOG010000283.1 GCA_030612305.1 Armatimonadota bacterium
CCAGCAGGCTTATCTCCTCCGCCGCCCGGCTCAACCTGAACCCACCCTTGGGACCACGGACTGACTCCACCAGCTTCGCCTTATGCAGCCGCTGCAACACCTTCGACAGATGTGCCTCCGAGACGTTCAGCCACTCCGCTATCTCTGCGGTCGTCGTAATGCGGTCCTCACGAGCCGCCAGCACCGCCGTGGCATGGAGGCCCAATGAGGCAGCGTCGGAAATCTTCAGCAGGTTCGCCATTGCTTTCACCCCAGCCAATAGTATATTCAAGTACTATTATACCGCATAGGCTGCACGAGTCAAACTGCTTCCAAGACCGGGGGACTGCATCATTCCTCTTCTCCTGCGGGGAACAGGCGGTCAACCCACCGGCTGCCGCACAATCGTCTTCAGCTTCTCCGGCGCGGTCCGGCGCGGGTCGCTCAGGTAAGCATCCGCCTTCCCTTGGCCGCAGTGATCTTGACGGGCTTACCTTCTTCCATGGCTTGGCATTACTCATGTCCCTCGGCGAGTAGCGCCTGGACTTGTCGGCGCAACAGCGGCAGATGAGTCTCGACGACATCCCAGACCACCTCGTGGTCAACGAGATCATAGCCGTGGATAAGGATGTTACGAAAGGCGATAATGCGGGAGCTATGGGTGATGCGCTCGGCTACCGACCCCTCGGTGCTCGTAAGCCGATTGAGGGCTTCGCCGATTATCTCGAACTGGCGCTCTACGCCGGAACGCAGCAGAGGATCGGCGGCATAGTCCGCAAGGTCCTTGTCTTCGACGAAGCGGGTGATGAGCTCTGCCGCGCGCCGGATGTCTTCCAGCAGCTTCTTGGCCTCAAGCCGCATAGAGCACCTCCCTGCCGGCCTCGATCGCCTCGAGGAAATACGGATTCTGGATGGCGCGGGTCATGACGAGGTCCACCCCACTCACGAGCAGGGCCTCGAGGCCCTCGAGCAATCCAAAGTACGCCTCCGCACGTTCGCCTGGCTCCAGCGGGTAGAACTCGACAAGGAAGTCCACATCGCTGCTCTCCGCGTCGAAGTCACCCGAAGCCGCGGACCCGAAGACATCGAGACGCTGCACTCGATAGCGTTGACACAGTTCAGCGATTTCCTCTCGCTTATCCTCCAGTAACGCAATCATCTCGCCCTTCTCCCTATCCCTCCGGTGGTCTCCGCCGCTCTTCAAACAAGCCGCGCACGTTCTTCCCCTCGGCGAACTTCCGGGCACCGTGCATTCTATCATAGGACACTGTGTCGCCGGCCGTAAAGATCATTTCATAGCGCAGGCCATCTGGATTGAGACCTTCCCATTTGCGCAAGGCCGGGGATTTGCGACCATTCCCGCCATCAATCGCATTGCTGCGGGAACGGCCCCAGTATGTCAGTGAGCTTCGCGACGATTCCTTCACGCAGCGCCGGACATTCCTCAGCGGTCAGTCCGGTCGGCCAGCCACGCTCAGGTTCAGCCTCCGGAATCGGCTGCAGATCGTTCATGTTTTCCTCCCACGAACAGCCGGTCAGGATACCGGCTGCCGCACAATCGTCTTCAGCTTCTCGGGCGCGGTGCGGCGCGGATCGCTCAGGTATATCTCATGGTGCTTCCCGCGCATCTGGCAGCCTTTTGCCGCGATGAACTCATGCAGTGTCGCGACCGTCGCGCACTCCTGCTCGTACGGACCGACGTGCATGATCTGCGCGCAGCGGCCCTCCTTGAATTCCTCAAACCGCATCTTGCACAGCGCCGGCGGGTTCTTCTTCGCCTCTACCTGCGCCATCGCCTCCTTGACCAGCTCAGCCGTGACGAACTCCAGCTGCAGAATCATCGCCGTCCACAGCCAGTCATCCCTGGCCTCCATGTCGAACTTGGCCATGTCCTCCATCCACCACAGACCTTCCAGCGGCGCCACCACATAGTCCGGGCCGGTGGATTGCTTGACCGTGAACTTGACGGTGAACGAGACTCCGTACAGCGCCTCGATTGCTTCCTGGTATTCCGGCCCATTCGGGTCTCCGCAGCCATCAATCATCAGGAAGTTCATCGCCGGCACCTCGACAATAGCCGCCTTCTTCGCAGACGCCTTGTACAGCTCCCCGAACTCCTTCTTCAGGTCCAGCTTCTTCATGCGTTCACGCCTCCCCCATGCGTAGTTTGCTCCTCGCCGAGTCCGCCCCTTGCCGTCGGCCTCTTGGCCGCCACCTACAGCACCGGCAGCTTGGGGAACAATGTCTCAAGCAGCTTCGTCGCCCTGTCGCTGACGCGCGGCTCGATGCTCCGTCGTCAGTGTCCAGTCTGTGTCAAGACCGGAATCTGGATCACCGGGCGAAGCTCTTCAAGCAGGGCTGGGTAGCGCTGGATGATGCGGTTGTACAGGTCGGGTGTTTTCGGCGACGAGACCGTGACTACCAGGGCATAGGGCATGATAACGAGGCAACACACGACGTGGCATTAGTCCGCTTCTTCGCAGGCGTCATCGCTGTTGACCTGTTCCGAGAGGACCTCTTCCCAATAGGCATCAATGGCAGCAATCGCCCCAGAGGACAGACCGTAGATCTGGTACACCGTGTGATCAATGAGAGCCTGCTCATCACTGCAATCAGCCAGGCAATCAGACATCTTCTTCCGGAGAATTGATGTGACTGCCTTCTCCGCTTGGGCTTGGTGCGTGGCCTCGGGTTCAGCGAAGGGGATGAGGCGGATATCTTCGGGCGTAGGGTGCGCCGACAATCCACCTATGGATGTGTTGAGTATCTTGGTGCAAATGTAGGTGGCGAGGCGCGAGTTCACGAGAGCCAGGAAGTACTCAACAGAATACGCTGTTGGTACGAAGATATTGGTATTGACTGCGGGCACGCTGTTCTCGACGAGTGCGGCGCGCAGAAGCTTGTTGTGGGCATTGGTGACGAAGCCCCGTCGGAAGTAGTAGCGGACATTCTCGTAACGCGCGGACCGGCTAGTTCCGTAAGCCTCCACCGCAGTAGCGCTATAGTCAACATACCTATCTGGCTCGGCATAGTACTGGTGGCGGCTGCTACCGCGTACGAAGGGCACGAAGTGTGGACCCTCATCGGGGAACACGGAGCCCGCAACGGGTGATCCAGTGGTTTCGAAGTCAACCACCTCCGCTGGACCTATCACGCGGTACACCCGCTTCGGTTCGGGCTTGCCACTGACCTCTCGTTCCAGTATTCTCGATTCCTGCTCCTCGGCTTCTGGCGACCCGGCAACCAACGCGACATAACCGGGGTTATCCCCCGTCTGGAGGCCCGCGCCACCTTCCGTGAAATCGCCGACGCTTCGCGCGCACTTCTCAAAGCAAGCCAGCACGTCTTCGTGGACGCGTATGAAGAAGGGATTTCGCGGCACGCGTTCGTAGTCTGATTGTCGGCGTGTCTCGACAAGATGCTTCGGGGGCGCCCAGTACTCGTCTTCCGTCCCCACGCGATCCACCAACCTCATCGAGTTACTCCGACGCGCCTGAGCATTGTCGTTGCCGTTCGCTTTTTCAAGTGTCAGGATACAGGTGCGGGGTATGGCCACCGGACGGAAAAGGTCCACGGGAGCCAGCAGTATCTCACGGATCTTGCATGTGCTGAGAATCAGACTCCGAAGCTGAGTGTGCGTAGCGATGGACAGGAAGCTGTCACTGACGATAAGACAGATGACTCCGCCCTCTTTGACGCGTTGGATCGCATTTGCTATGAAGAAACCGAATGTGTCATTGGAGCCCAATGACTGACCATAGACGCCCGGAGGCTGCCGGTACAGGCGCCTATAGGCTTCCTGACGTGTGGACGTCGGCTTCCCGCCGTAAGGGGGATTCCCCACTATTCGGTCAAACTGCACACTATCAAGAGCGTCGGCATGGGATAGTTTGGCGCGCGGATCTATGCTCTCAATGTCATCGAATATCGTGTGTCCATCTGCATCGAAGAAGGCAGCTTGTCCCGCTCCGACATTCATGTCGAGAGTATCCCGCACAAAGATATTGGGAACGATGTCCACAGGTTCCTGAAAGAGGAAGAACAGCCGCATGGCAGCTAGCTGAGCGGCAAAGTCGTCTATGTCGAAGGCTATTATGTGCTTCGAGATGATCTCGCCGGCGGCCTCGCTCTCTTCATAGCCACCCTCTTCCCACAGCCTAAGGTACTCCCTGCAGAGCTCCTCAACGAAGTGTCCGGACCCGCAGGCAGGCTCCAAAGTGACATGTTCCCGCTCCAGCCCAAGCCTTGATACCATATACGCTACGGTCTTCGGCGGCGTGTAGAAGGCTCCCAGGACCTTTTGGCGATACTGCTAGTTCCGCAGTAAGCCCTGGTATATCGCCCCGACCATCTCCTCCTCCAGCACGCGGAAGTCCTTGGTGCGCAACTCGCAGACCATGGCCACGATGGTGGCATCGGTGGGACAGAGGTAATCGTATGCGTTCGGCCTGTAGATCACGGGGAATGACTGCTCAGCCACTAGAAAGGCGGCATGCACGAGCTCAAACCAGCTCCTGCGGTCCAGTACCCCCGTTTTCAGTTGCTGGATAAGCTCTCGATACTCAGCCTCCGCTTCATCTGTCCACTCGGCTGCGTACGAAATG
>JAUWOG010000479.1 GCA_030612305.1 Armatimonadota bacterium
CGAGTCGGGCGGAGCATGCCACGCATGCTCACGAAGCCGGACCTACGCTTAGACCGTCGCTGCCCACGCGTTTGGTCAATTGAATCGAAAGCAGGCGCATCATGACGAGCCTCAAGGTACTCGACACGGGGATCATCTATCGCAATCCCAAGCCCCATGTGCATAGCATACATGCGTATTTCCCCTCGGTGGCCTGCATGGACAACGGGGAGATGCTGGCGACGCTGGTGCTCGGGGAGGCGTTTGAGGCGCCGAACCTGCGCACGCATGTCGCCCGCTCTATGGACAATGGCGAGACGTGGCAGATGGAGGGCCCCGTCTATGAGGGCCGAACGGACAGACTTACCAGCGACTCGGGGCGCGTGACGGCCCTGCCCGGCGGTGGGCTGGTGCTGCTGATGCACCGGGTCGATCGCAGTATCGCTCCGGATGAGGGCTTCACCAACCATGAGAACATGGGTTTCGCACCCATGGAGATGGTACTGTGGCGATCCGATGACTACGGCCACAACTGGTCGGGTCCGGAGCTGATTGAGCCGCCGCTGGTCGGCCCGGCCTTCGAGTTCTGCTCCGCCATCACGCCGCTCTCAGACGGCCGGTGGATAGTGCCGACCTCGACCTGGCGCGGCTGGAACGGCGAGTGCCCAAATGGCATGAAGATGATCGCCTTCGTATCATCCGACCAGGGCGAAAGCTGGCCTGAATACTGGGATGTGCTGGTGGACCCGGAGGACAATATCATCTACTGGGAGACGAAGATCGTCGAGATGCCCGACGGTCGCCTGGTGTGCCCGGCATGGGCCTACGATGAAGCTGCCGCCGCCGACCTCCCCAATCAGTACGCTGTCAGCAATGACGGCGGCAAGACATGGGCCGCGCCGATGTCCACCGACCTCCTTGGCCAGACACCTACGCCGTTCGCACTCCCCAATGGCAGAATTCTCCTGGTCTATCGCCGCATGGATGAGACCGGGCTCTGGGCTAACATCTCTCATCTCGACGGCGACAGGTGGGTCAATGACGAGTGTCTTCCGTTGTGGGGCGCTGGTGCGCAGGGCCTCACAACAACATCCGAGAATATGGCGCACAACTTCAACGTCCTGCGTTTCGGCGCGCCCTGCATAACGTCTCTCGCCGATGGCACGATCTTCGTCGCCTTCTGGTGCTACGAAGATTGCGTCTCCAATATCCGCTGGTACAAGCTGGCAATCGAATGACGCGCGGGGCTTGAACGCTCACCGGGCGAGACGAGACGCATCACAGTCCGGCTGGAACTGTAGTTATGCGAGTTCCGGGCAAACCCAATTGGAGGCCGCTAGTTCATAGCCGTCGGTCGTAATGGAGGGGCCTGTCGCCGCATTGTACTCGCCAGCGCCCTATGGCCTCACAAATCTGCATGACTATAGTGGAAGCTCGACCCACGCGTGGGTAACTGAGGGAGGCGGTCGTGACCATGAGTAGCAGCAACGCCAACGAGGGCCCCATCTCGATCGGGCAAACGCATCAGCTTTTCCTCGATGACTACCTCATCGAGAGCCGGGAGAAGCTGTCACTGGTGGTCAACCCGGTCAAGAAGCATCCGGAAAACCCCGTGATTCATCCGGAGCTTCCCTGGGAGCCGCGTGGCTATATCGCCTATGGCTCCGTGACATGGGATGAGGAAGACGGCCTGTACAAGGCGTGGTGCCAGGATGTCGGCGGCAGGAACGTAGGGGGGGCCAATGAGGACACCAAGCGGACCGGCCTCTTCTACTTCACCAGCGAGGATGGGATCAACTGGCATCGGCCCGAGCTTGATGTCATCACCTTCGGTGATGTGTGCACTAATATCGTCGCCCTGGTCATGGACTCGCAGCATCCAGCCGCCTGGCCCTACTGCCAGGAGTTCTTCGGCGTCAGCAAGGACCCGTCCGAGCGCGATCCCGAGCGGCGCTACAAGATGGGGTACCTCTACCTCGACCGCCCCTATGAGGGCGATGACGGCGACCCGGACCATCCCGGCGAACAGCGAGGCCTCGGAGTCGCTTTCAGTCCTGACGGCATCCATTGGACACCCCGCGATACCTGGGTCACGCATGCGACGATAGATGGCTCGACGTGCTGGATGTGGGACCCGCGCCTCAGCAAGTGGGTAATCTATGGCCGCGACCGTCACATCGCTCCGGATGTCGCCGAGAAGTGGGGAAACCACCCGGAGTTTGAGCACCACTGGGGTCGAGCCGTGAAGCGCGCAGAGAGCGAGGATTTCCTAAGCTGGGAGCCCGACTGGGGCGAGCCGATACTCCATATTGACACTGAAGACGGGCCCGGACACGAAATCTACGGCATGAATGTCTTCCCCTATGAGGACATCTACATCGGCCTGGTGCAGATGTTCTACTGCTATGCCGACAACGTCTCGCTCGACATCCAGCTTGCCGTCAGCCGCGACGGCATCCATTTCGACCGCCTCAGTGATCGCAGTCCCTTTATCCCCATCGGCGGCGTCGGTGCATGGGACCGCATGAACCATTCGGCGGCCAACAACCCACCGCTCCGGGTGGGCGACGAACTCCGCTTCTACTACGGCGGGCGAAATTACCGCCACAGTGCTCCCTACAAGTTTGCCGATGACGGGCAAGACGCCACTGAGCACTACATTGCGGGCGTGGGGATCGGTACTGTACTCGTGGACCGCTTCGCCGGACTTGCGGCCACGTTCGATACGGGCCGCCTCGTCACCAAACCGCTCCAGCTCGACACCGGCGTGCTACACGTCAACGCGAATGTCAAGTTCGGCACGCTCCATGTGTCCGTCCTCGATGTCGAAGGCAACCCGCTGCCGGACCTCGAAACCCACATAAGCGGCCTTGACGCGGTGGACATCCCGCTGGACTTGCCTGATCTCACCCACTCGTCAGCCGGTCCCGTCCGCCTGGCAATAACGATTGCCAATGGTCATCTCTATTCCCTGTGGGTGGAATAGGCGGGCGGCACGTCGAGGCACTCTGACATCCAGTTCGCTTGCTTGTGTCAGTCATTCACCCAAGCCGAGGAGGCCTGCAAAGCAAAATGCCGATCATTGATGCGCATACTCACATATTCCCGGACAAGGTCGCGCAGCCCGCAGTCGAAGCCCTCCACGAGATCTACGGGGCCGAACCCGTCGTGCTGCCCACTGCCGGCAATCTGCTCCGGCATATGGACGAATCCGGCGTGGATTTCAGCGTCGTCTGCCCGGTCGCGACCAAGCCCGAACACGTGC
>JAUWOG010000089.1 GCA_030612305.1 Armatimonadota bacterium
GGATGGATGTCAAAGATGATATGATAAGCGCGGGATATTGAACGTCGGTAGGTGATGACTTGCACAGCGAGCGGCTGACAATCGAGGTGACTGGAAGGACGGAGTTCATTCCGGTGGCTTCCTTTCTTAACGTCGTAAGTGGCACGCTGGCTATCCTCAAGGAACTGGACGATGAGATGAGGAGAGGGAGGAAACCCATCCGTTGGCGGATCTCGGAGGTACACCTGCATAGTCCTCTATCGTTGACTATTGATAGCGACTCTGCGGAGGATGTAGGCGGGAGTCGCGATATCCTGCGGGGCTACATGGAGGGTTTCAGGAAGATCGATGAGAGTGCAGAAGACATTCCCTCCTACTTCACAGAGACCAGTCTGGAAGCAGCGAAGAAGCTGGTTTCCGTTCTCGATGACGAAATCGCCAAAGTATCGTTCTTTGTGCCAGGAGATAAGCCCGTGACGCCTACTCAGCATGTTGCTGCGAATGTTGACAGGCTTATTTCTCGTCGCGAGCTCATGGGTAGCTTTGAGGGTACAATCGAGATGATCTCTATTCATGGGGGGCTGACTTTCAACATCTACCACGTCCTGACTGGGGACAGAATAGCCTGCTCTTTCCCGGAAAAGATGCTCGAAGATGTTAAGTCGAGTTTGGGGGAGAGGGTTATTGTGTTTGGCAAAGCGTGTTACAGGGGACGGAAGCCGGTATCTGTGAAGGTCGAACAAATAAAGCACATGCGACCGAGCGACGAACTTCCCCAATTCAAGGATTTGGAGGGTGTTGACATAACCGGCGGCATGGATCCCACGGAGTATGTTAGGAGGCTCCGGGATGCCGACTGAGCAACTCGTTTACTGGGATAGCGACGTTTTCATTTCTCGGATTGCGAGAACGGCTGGACGCATAGAAACACTGGAGCAGATCACAGATGCGGCGGAGAACAGGGAACTTCGGATTGTCGCTTCCACGCTATCTCTGGCCGAAGTGGCAAAAGTGCCGGAATTGGGCTTGCTCCCAGAAGCAGAGGAGCAACTCATAGTTGACTTCTTTGAGAACGAATACATAACGGTTCTCCCGTTGGACTGGTTTGTTGCGGAAGAGGCAAGAAGGATCGTCCGCGAACATGGCCTGAAGCCACCCGATGCAGTCCATGTTGCCACGGCGATATTGGCAAATGTGCCGCTATTCAACACGTATGAGCACAAGATGCGCGGGAAAGACCGTCAGATTGGTGATCCGCCGCTGAGAATCGAGGAGCCTCGCGGGCTGGATCAAGGCAAGATGGTATTCGATGCAGCAGATGAGAATGAGGAGTGAGCGCGGCGATCCCAAGTGACGGAGATAGTCTCTGAGATGCCGAAGTCTGATGGCGAGTGTTTGCGCCGGCGCATCTTGCCGGCGTCTTTCTATGCGCGGCCGGCGGAGGCCGTGGCGAAGAGTCTGCTCGGGCAGATGCTGGTGAAGGAGACCGCAGAGGGGGTATGCGCAGGGCGAATAGTCGAGACGGAAGCATACCTGGCCTGCGGTGATGCCGGGTGTCATGCGTGGCGTGGTATGACGGCGCGCAACAGCGTAATGTGGGAGGCGCCGGGAACTGCGTATGTCTATACGGTACACACGCACTGCCTGGTCAATGCGGTGACTGGGGCGATCAATCTTCCGGAGGCGGTGTTGATACGGGCGCTGGAGCCGGTGCTGGGGATAGAGCTGATGAGGCGGCGTCGAAAGCGGGAGCGGTTGGAGGATTTGACAAGCGGCCCGGGGAAACTTACGCAGGCGCTGGGGATAGACCTCGGCGACAACAGGGGAAGACTGGATGAAGGGCCGGTCTTCGTGGCCCAGGGAGATGGTGGTGAAGCGCGGGCGATTGCGACGAGCACGCGCATCGGCCTGAGCCAGGGACGTGGGGAAGACTTGCCGCTGCGGTACTACTACGCCGACAGCGATTGTGTATCCGTGAAGAGAAAAACGATTGACGGAGGATGATGGAACATGCAACTGAGCTTTATGACGTGGGTATGTCCGGACTGGGACTTGAGCCAGATTCTGACGGGCGCGATTCGGTACGGCTATGAGTCAGTTGAGCCTCGGGCAGAGACGGATCAGCAGAAGCACGGGGTCGAAATCGAGTCAACGAAGAAAGAGCGTGCGGGGATCAAGGCGGCGTTCGAGGATGCAGGCATCGTGATGAGCTGTATCGCGACCTCGCGACGCTATGCAATCGCCGATGCTAAGGAACGCGCGGAGAGCGTGGAGATCACCAAGCGGTTCATCGAGCTGGCCGACGACCTGGGCTGCCATCACCTGCGCGTCTTCGGCGGTGGGACTCCGGAAGGCATGGAGTTCTCCGACGCGAAGAAGTATGTGGGCGAGTCGCTGCGGGCGGCTGCCGAGGCCGCCGAGGGGACCGAAGTCTATCTGTGCATCGAGACCCATGACGCCTACTGCCTGGCCGATGACCTGATGGAGGTCGTGCGGATGGCCGACCACAAGAACGTCGCGGTGTGCTGGGATATCATGCACCCGGTGACGCACGGGATGAGTATGGAAGAGGCGTTCGAGCATGTGAAGGACCATACGCGACATTGCCACATCCATGACGGAAAGTTGAAGGACGAGGGAGGAGGAGCCGAGCTCTGTCTGACCGGCGAGGGCGACATTGACCACGAGACGGCGGTGAAGCTGCTGGCGTCAATCAAGTTCGAGGGCGCGCTCTCAGGGGAATGGATTGGCTGGGTACCGCCGGAGGAGATCCTGCCGCAAAACGCCGAGGTACTGCGGCGCTACATTAATGAGGCGGAGGGGGTATAGGGTTCATTGAGGGGTTGTGTCGAGGTGTGGGTATGGATATGACGGTGACGGTTCGTTCGCCGTTGCGCGTGGATTTCGTCGGCATGACGGATTATGTGCCGGCGTGCGAGGAGTTCGGTGGCAGCATCATCAATGCCACGATCAACAAGTACATCTATGCGCAACTGGCGCTGCGGGATGATGAGAAGATCGTATTGAATGCGCCGGATCACGATGACCTGCAAGTGGAGGTGGCGAATGCGGCGGAGCTGGACCCGGAGGGGGAATTGGGCCTGGCACAGGAGATTCTGAGGCGCTTTACATTGCCGTCGGGTGTGGAGCTGACGACGTATTCGGAGATGCCGGCAGGAGCGGGTCTCGGATCCTCATCAACGATTGCCACGTGCATCATCGCGGCGCTGGATGCAGCGACAGGCTACGGGCTGACGGCCTATGAGATGGCGGAGATGGCGCGTGACTGCGAGACCGTGGCTCTCAACACGACGTATGGCTGGCAGGACCAGTACAGTCCCGTGACTGGGGGCGGGATGAAGTTCATGCGGCACTGGCCCGCTGATAGCGGCCGGGGTATCGAGATTGACATCATCCCGCTGGACGTAACTGCGCTGGCGCAGATCGAGAAGAGCATGGTCGTGTGCTATAGCGGGATTTCGCGCCCCGCCAAGAGTATTCTCGACGCAGTAGCGGCAGGCGTGAGCAGCGGCGATGAGAAGGTAGTCAACGCTCTGAAGGGGATGAGCGAGGTGGCCGACGAATTGCGGGCCCAGTTTGCGGCTGGGGAGGTTGCCGGCGCAGGGCCGATGCTGACGGAAGCCTGGGCGTTGCACAAGCGACTTCATGCGGACGTGACGAACGAGCGGCTTGAGGAGCTGTTCGCGGGGGCTATGAATGCGGGTGCGACGGGTGGCCGGGTCTGTGGCGCAGGTGGTGGCGGGGCGATGGTCTTCTTCGCGGCTCCGGGCCGGGAATACGCAGTGCGACAGGCGCTGCGAGAGATGAGTGCGCGTGTCTTCGACTGCAGCATAGATACGCATGGGATCATTCGGTGGTAAGGCCGGCAGTGGGGCGGAACAATTGCCGGGCGCGGACAGTCGAACTGACATCGCGTGCCTCATGTCGAATGGAGGGGTATCAGATGCGATGCGCACTACTAACAATGGCAGTGTTAGGCCTGGTTGTCGTCATGACAGGATGTGGCGGGAGCAGTAATCAGGCAGCGCCGCCGGAGCCGGAGCCGCAGGGCGGAGTCATTACGGGGCAGATTACGAATACCGATGGTTCTGCAGACAGCTACAGCATCTACGTTGACGGGCAACGGATGCAGGCGAAACCGGCGCAGGATGGACGCTTCCGGATTGAGAATGTGCCGGAGGGGGATCACGTAGTCTCGTTTGTCGGCGAGAACCGGATGTCCGGAGCCTACGTGAACTGCAATACAAGAGACGGGCAGGAGACGAACGTCGGGGATGTGGAGGCAGTTGTCGGCGGGCAGATCGTCGGGATGGTGATGCAGATTGAGGAAGGCGGCAGCTTGAAGCCGCTGGCGGGCGTGGAGGTGATCGCGGATCCGGACGTGTACTGGATACAGGATGATGACACTCCGCCGGTTCCCGGGCCGGGGGTGTATCCACAGCCGCCACGCGATGGGGAAGCCGTGCAGTTGAGGGCGTTCACGGATGATCGCGGCAGCTACCTGATGCCGGCGGTGCCGGCCGGGAGTTACGTGGTGACAGTGAATGTGCCGGGCCTTGAGCAGGGCGTGAACTGGGTGCGGGTGGAAGCAGGAAGGACCGCGGGGGCGGACTTCCGGATGCGGGAGGTCATCGAGCCGGGTGTGGGCGTGGTGAGCGGAACGGTCTATGGAGTGTCGTCGAATGGCGACGCACGTGTGCCGCTCGCGGGCGCGACGGTCGAGATCATGACGGAAAACGGCCCGTGGCGTCCGATAGCGCCGGATGGGCCGGTGTGGATCGCGCAGCGGGAGAATGGAGCGATCCTGCCACCGCCCTACGAGTTCGAGGAGTTCCGGACGTTGACTGATGCGGAAGGGCGCTACTCACTGAATGTGCCGAGCGGGCATTTGAGCATCTTCGTGTGGGCGGAAGGCTATGAAGTCGCATTCGAGTGGTTCACGCTACTCCCGGATGAGCAGATAACCAAGGACTTCGTGCTGAAGGAGTGGGATTTCCCGCCACCGCCCGGGCCGGGTCCGGTGCCAGGACCGGGTCCGAGGCCGCTTCCCGAGCCGGGCAGGCCGTAGCCCGGACCACGAAGTGACATGGTAAGCTGGATGATGAAAGGGTCGCCTGTGGAGGCGGCCCTTTGCATTTTGTGCGAGGAGGATTACGGGGAGGCGGCATGGAAACGGGTAGCATTCGGGTGAAAGGGAGAAGCGCATGATGAAGAATGTGGTAATCGTGATCTCAGACACGCTGCGGCGTGACCATCTCGGCTGCTATGGGAATGAATGGATACGGACGCCGAACATAGACCGCCTGGCCAGGGAATCGTTCGTGTTTGACAATGCCTATGCGGCGTCTTTTCCGACGGTTCCGAACCGGTGCGATGTGATGACGGGGCAGTTCACGTTCATTGACTTCGAGTGGTCGCCCCTGCCGGCAGACAAGCCGGTGGTGTCAGAGACGCTGGGAGGGGCAGGCTACACCACGTACTTCTGCGTGGATACGCCGCACATAGCTCGCGGCCAGCAGAACTTCTTCCGGGGGTTCTCGGGATATGACTGGATTCGTGGCCAGGAGAATGATAACTGGAAGACTGCGCCGGCCGATCCGGTACTGCCGTGCGCCGAGAGCAAGATCCGATACTCGGGCGTGGAAACGGTGAGGCAGTATATCCGCAATACGAGTTGGTGGCAGGGGGAGGAGGATACCTTCCCGGCACGGACGATGACAACGGCTGCGCGCTGGTTGGAGGAGAACCACATGCAACCGTTCTTCATGTATGTTGACACCTTCGATCCGCACGAGCCGTTCGACCCGCCGAAGTGGTATGCGGACCTGTATGCGGACCCCGAGTATGACGGACAAGTGTGTTACTACCCGCACTATGGCCCGGCATCAGTCTATACGGAGGCGGAACTGCGGCACATGCGCGCGCTGTACGCCGGGGAAGTGAGCCTGGTGGATACCTGGGTCGGGCACTTGCTGCGCCGGATGGAGGAGCTCGGAGCGCTCGATGAGACAATGGTCATCATGACGACCGACCACGGCTTCTATCTGGGGGAGCATGGGCTGACAGGAAAAGCGCTGATTCAGGAGGATGGCACGGCGATATGTCAGTTGTATGAGGAGATAGCCCACATCCCGCTGATGATACGGATGCCGGGGCAAAGAGAGCAGAAGCGGATAAGTGCGTACGCCCAGCCGCCCGACCTGATGCCGACGATAGTGGAGTTCACAGGGGCGGCGAACCCGGGGACGATGAATGGGATGAGTCTGCTGCCGGTGATGAACGGGGAGCGGGCGACCAACCGGGATATTGCTGTCACGACGGCGTCGCTGGCACATGACCCGAATGGTGGCCGTCCGGTGACGATAACGAAGGGCGACTGGTGCCTCGTGCACTTCGGGAGTCCGGATGCTCCGCCGGTATCACACGTGACGAATATCGTTGATGATACTGCGCGGGAGGCAGTGGTGGCCGGGGAGAAGATCCCGGCGGCAGAGCTGTATAACCTCAGGGATGACCCGGGGCAGGAGAGAGACGTTGTCGCCCAATATCCGGAGATTGCGCAGGAGTTGCACGCCGACCATATCAGGATGCTCGAGGAGCTTGGGATGGAGGAGAGATACCTGCAGCACCGGCGGGAGTTGTAGGAAGAAGGGCTTGCGGATGGCTGAGGGGCCTCAGGCGTTGAGCGTCTCGATGCTAGGCTGCCAGTCCATGCGCTGGAGCATGTCGAGATAGTCGTCCCGGCTGAGTTCTGCAGGCGGCTTGTCGGAGAGGGCGACCAGCGCGGCCTCCATCATGTTCGTGCCGAAGGAACGTCCCTCGATGCGGGGGGTAGTGGTTATGAGACGGTGCAGGCCGAGGTCGCGGAGTGTCTCGACGTCGGCTTCGGTAGTGGTATTGGTGATGATGGTCTTGTGGAGGAGTGGTGTTCCGGTCGCGGGCAGGTTGCGCTTGATGTAATGGAAATCGCCGGCGATGATGTCGGCCCAGGTGAAGTACTTGAGCGCCCGGGGGTTCTGCTTCTCCTGCCTCGTACCGGTGGGGTAGAGCAGTCTGAAGGGCATGCGGGTAAGGATCGGCAGGATCGTGATGGCGATAAGTTTCATGCAGGCGAGTGAGGCGACAGGGACAGGGAGGCCGAGTGCGAAGATGAGGTCGCCGAAGCGGCAGTCGTAGCCGAGATTGGCGAAGGTCTCGGCCATGCCGAAGCGATCAATTGCGGAGACGATCATGACTTTTGTTGCGCGGGGCCCTCCAGTATGTGCGAGGGCCCCATTTTCGGGGAGCAGCTGACTCGCGCGGCGCTCGAGGGTGTCCTTGAGGCCGCTGCCGTCAACGACGGGTGTGGTCGTGGCCTCAGCGGCAAGAACGGCAGCATCGCGGATCACCCAGCGACGGTTTCCGCAGACCAGGTAGAGGTCTATGCCACCGAGACCGATCGCGTCAGCGTCACCGTCGAGCTCTGAGATGATGCGGCGTGCCTCGGTCATGTCGCCGTCAGTGCCGATGCGCTCGAGGCGGAGGCGTTGACCGAGCATCTCGACGCTGGCGCTCTTGTCTCTCGTCTTGGAGCCGAGACTGACGCTGACGATGCGCTTCATTGAGCAGCCGGCTTTCAGGTGCGGGTTACTGCTCATTGTGCGCTCACGGCGTGGCGTCGGTGTCCTCATCCGGCTGAATCGACCTGAAGGCGTCGCCGATGGCGGCCATGCTGCCAAGCGTCCCCATTGCCTCCAGTGGGAGGAAGACCTTGGTGGCGTTGCCAGTGGCGATGCGCGCGAGCGCCTCGAGGTACTTGATGGCAAGCAGGTCGGGTGTCGGGTTGCCCTCGTGAATGGCGGAATAGACCGTGTCAATGGCCTGGGCTTCGCCCTCGGCCACGGTGAGCTGGCGATAGCGCTCAGCATCGGCGACCTTCTTGATGGCTGAGGCTTCACCCTCGGCGATATTGATGCGTGCCTGGCGCTCACCTTCGGCTAGGTTGATGCGTGCCTGGCGATCGCCTTCGGCCCTGAGGATT
>JAUWOG010000583.1 GCA_030612305.1 Armatimonadota bacterium
GGAGAGCTCACCTGGCGCGCCTCCATGCCCCCCATCTGGTATTGCACCCACGACCTCGGCCCCATCATCCAGATGTGCCATGACCGCTGCACGCTCGCCGTCCGCATGCACACCGGCAACCGCAAAAGCCCGCACATCGGCTGCATAGACATGGAGGTCGGCATCTTCAAGACCGCCAAAAACATCACGCTGAAATTCCTCGCCAGCTTCTCGGTCGCCAAGCAGCCGCCCCATCACTGGTTCACGCTCTACGGCACCGAGGGCCAGCTCGAGTCCTCGCGCTTCGGCACCGTGACGACCGCCAGCCCGCACCGGCTCTACCGGGAGAAGTATGACAAGCTCGGCGCGCCGATGATCTTCGACTGCGACGCCAACCATCCCGGCGCGCCACCGGAGGCGCTCACCGGCGGCCATGGCAGCAGCGAGTACTTCATGGTGGACGACTTCGTGCGCGCCATCATCGCCGCGACCGGCCCGCCGATTGACATCTACGAGGCCCTCGACATGACGCTTCCGGGCATCTGCGCCCACATGTCCGCCGAAGCCGGCAGCCAGCCCGTCGAAGTCCCTGACCCACGCGAGTGGTAAGCCCTGCCGCAATGCCAGACCACACATGGAGGTGGCGCTGATGTCGCCAGGATGCCAACCGTTCCGCCAGTTCCTTCTCGTGGCCTTGCTGGGCTGCGTCGCGACGCTGTGCTGCGCCGACGAACTGACCTTCCTCGACAAGCACCCGCAAATGAAGGCGCAACTTCTCCAATGGGAAGCCGAAGCCCCGGATGATGTGCGCAGGCAGATACACATATTGAGGACGGCTGAGGCAGTTGAACGCGGCTACGCGGCGGTGAAGCTGGGCCGCATGGGAGCGAGGGCAAGAGGGGCAATACCTGCGCTCATCGAGACGTTCCGGGACCGCACAGAGCTTGACAAGAGATGGAGCACGCCGGAGTTCCTAACAGACGGGACCACGCCGGCCCGGGAGGCCGGGATATCCCTCGCCAAGAGGGGCGACGCGGCGATGGCACCACTCATCGCGGCCCTCGATGACGATGACATGGGCGTCCGCCAATACGCTGTTGCAGCCCTCGCCAGGACTGGCGACCCACGCGCAGTCAAGCCACTCATCCGTGTCTTGCAGACCGGCCCTGACCACGCCGCAGCTCACGCCGGGTTGCTGTTGCTGTACTACCTGCCGCCTGTCGTCCCCGAAATCCTCGAGGCGTTGAAGGACAAGGACCTGCGCTACGGCGTCCGCTCGGACTTGGCGGCGGCCCTTGCGGGCAGTGACGACCTGCGTGCAATCGAGGCACTCACCGCCATCTTGAGTGATCCGGCTGAGCATCCCTCCGTCCGCAGGGCGGCGGCCCGGTCCCTGGGTGCTATCGGCAGCCCGGCCGCGGTGGAGGCTCTTGTCGCCGCATTGAGGGACCAGGATCATGATGTCGGTGAGAGCGCCGCCGGAGCCCTGGTGGATGCTTACGGCCCCCGTGCCGTGGACGCCTTGATCCCGCTCTTGCGACACCCCGATCCGGATATCCGGCGTTCAGCAGCGTGGGCCTTGGGCAGACTTGCCGATCCTCGGGCCGGCAAGCCGCTCACTGCTGCCCTCAAGGACCCGGATGACAAAGTGCGCGAGCGAGCAGCATCGGCGTTAGGGGACATAGGTGACCCGAGGGGCATTCACGCGCTCGCCAATGCCTTGAACGATGATGAGTGGCTGGTGCGTTCGAACGTGCTGCAGGCGCTCGAGGATATTGGCGGCCCGCAGGCCGTCCAAGCGCTCATCTCCGCCCTGGGAGATGGGACTCGCCGTATCCGTGAGATCGCCATCTCGGCGCTCGAGAGAGTCGGCGACGCGCAGGCTGTCGAGCCGCTGATTGCTGTCATGAGGGACAAACACGAGGACTCGTTTATCCGCTATCTGGCAGCCTCCGCTCTTGGCGAACTTGGCGACTCACGGGCGGTGAAGCCACTCATCGCCGCGCTGAAGACGGAGGAGACCGACTCCGCTGCAGCGAGAGCCTTAGGGAAGCTCAGGGACAAGCGGGCGGTGGGCCCACTGCTTGCGGCAATGAAGCACCCGAATCTGTATCTCCGTACTGTCGCGGCGGAGGCCCTGGGCGAAATCGGCGCCCCCAGCGCTGTAGAACCTCTTGCAGCCGCATTGAAAGAGGAACATCCCCTTGCGCGCATTATCGCAGCAACGGCGCTGGCGAAGTTCGGCGATCCCAGGGCTTTCGCACTCCTCCTGGCCGAGTTGCGAGATGACGGCCTCGAGGCCCGCATTGCCGACGTCAGGAGCCGGGTCAAGTCCCACGATCCTGAGAAGACTGCCAAGGCCATTGCCAACCTCAAGTACGTGAGTGCCTCTATGCGCGCTCACGCAGCGGAGGCCATGGCTGCCACCGGCGACCCACGCGTGGTAGCGCCTCTTTTCGCCGCGCTGAGGGATGAGAACTGTGATTTGTGCGAGGCCGCCGTCAAAGGTCTGGCGCAAATTGACGACCCCCAGGTGCCCGGCCTCCTCATCACCGCCATGAAGCATCCCTGCGGTGTTGTGCGCGAGGTCGCAGCCAAGGCGCTCGGCGAAATCGGCGACCCACAAGCCATACCGCGCCTCCTCATGGCATTGCAGGATGACGACTCGCATGTCCGCT
>JAUWOG010000109.1 GCA_030612305.1 Armatimonadota bacterium
GGTAGTTGTGCGCGGCCACCATCAGCGGAACAGGGCAGTGTCGCAGCAGGTACTTGACATTGCCGCCGATCTGCGGGCGCTGGCCTTCTCTTGTCACGCGGCTCTCGCCGACGACGAGCATGTCGTAGAGGCGTGCCATCCCCGCGAGCGTCTCGCCCGGACTGCCAAAGACGCGCCGCGTCGTACAGGGCACCTCCGCATCATGGCATGAACCGGCACCGGCGTCGAGGCATGTGCCGGTATCCAGCGGCGTCTCCGGCTCGGCCTCCACTTCCGCCTCTGCCATGGCGAGAGCCGTCTGTACATGATCCGGCGGGCCGAGCAGGTCGCCCCCGGCTGTCACGTCGGCGATCGGCTCGACATGAACGAGATGCGCCCACGAGTGCTGGGCCTGCGCGATATCCAGCGTCTGCTGCAAGGCAGTGCGCGCACTCAGTGAGTCGTCATATCCTACGAGTATGTTCCTGAGCATGTCAGTGTGGGTACCTCCAGAGACGGGACAGCCTGCTCAGTGAGCGTCATCTTCCTCATCCGTGCTATCGAGGTCCGGTGCAGCTACAGGCGCGTCCGGCTCCTGCGCCGGCGTTTGTGGCTCTGCACCGTCCTGCTCCATCTCTTCAAGTATGCGGGCATCCTCTGCGGCCCGCTCTGCGGCGGTGTCCTGCGCGGCCCTGAGTTGCTCCTTCGTGGTCGCTATCTCCTCGAGCCCGATGACTTCCTGGCCCGCGACGCCGGCTTCTTCAGCCACCTTCTGGTCAACCATGAAGCCGATCATCCCGCGCTTGCCCAGTGTGCGTAGATACTCCGTCAGGGAGACTTCGACCTCCCGCTTGTTGAGCTTATACTTCTCAGCGAGGAGCGCCACAACCTCGGCCACGGTATGGTCGCCGTCACAGCAGTGCCAGACATCAGTGCCGACCTCGTCGAGCTCGATCGGCTTGGATTCGGGGACCATGAAGAGCCAGCCGAGAGCCTTGCCCTGGATGTCGCCGCGCCGGAGCAGTACGACAATGACATTGCCCTCCTCGGTGACCTTCCACTGCAGGGCGGGATTGCGGACCGGGTAGGCGCCCATTGCCTGCTCGCGTGTGAGTTGGGCCTGAGGCTTTCTGAGCCGCAGCCTGACGAGAATACTGTTGAAGCCGGCCATTATATTCACAACAATGCAGCCTTTCGAACTTCTGTGTCGTCGAGTTGGCTGCCAGTATCTCGCAGCCGCGTGGTCATTGTGTCCCGGATGCGTCTGTGCGTCAGGTCACGACGCGCAGGTCATCATCGTGTCCGTCAGCGAGAGTGAATACGGCGACCTCGGGCGGACAGTTGAGGCGCGCGCGGACGCCCGATGAGACGCCACGGCTGACATACGCCACAGTGTCCGGAGTCACGCGCATGAGTCCGGCGGCGCGGTCTCGCCGTCGCCATACCGGGGCCCAGGGCGTGCCGATGTAAGGAAGCTGTAGTTGTCCGCCGTGCGTGTGACCGCATAGTATCAGATCGGCCCACTCTGCGAGCGGGTCGTCAAAGATGTCCGGGCTGTGCGAGAGCAGGATGTGGAGGTCCCCGTGGGGAGCATCAGCCAGAGCGGCCGCGAGGTCCTCATGTCCGCACGACGGGTCGCCGACACCGGCGATGACTACGAGACTGTCGTTGATGCGCAGACAGCGGTGGGTATTGAAAAGCACCTCGATGCCGGTGGCGCTCATCTTCGCCATCCAGTCAGGGACCGGTATGCTGTCTCCCTTCTCCTCGAATGCCTCAAGTTCCAGAGCCTCATCCATGTCGTGATTGCCAAGCACGGCATAGACGCCGTGTTCGGCGGCCAGCGGCGCCATCAGCCTGGCGGCGACATCAACGTGCCACGACCGGTGCCCGACGTCCCCGGTGATGCAGACGAGGTCGGGGCGCTGAGCCATTGTCTCGGCCACGGCGCGCGCTGCCATCGCCACGGTCCGCGGGCTGTTGCGCAGATGCGTGTCACTGATCTGTCCGATGCGCAACCCGCAGAGCCGGCGCGGCAACCGGTCGAGGTGTACCTCGACCTGCTCAATCTGGAGTCGGGTCGGCTCGACATGCCGCACGTAATAGATGAGGGCGACGGCCACCAACAGCGCCGCCCACAGTATGATGCTAGTTCCCACCATTATCGCGACATTCCTGCTGTAGTTCCGAGTGGTCCTGCGGCGGCGGGCCGAGAATCCGACGGAGCCGGACTATCAGCACTCGCCACAGCAGCACTGTCAGAAGCAATGACGTTCCCAATGCGATGCTCTGGCTGAGGTCAAGTTCAGCCAACCGCAAGCCGGGTGACAATGTATCCACTTCGACGAGAGCGTCGGCGACGACGCTACGCGACAAGATAATGACCCCGACAGTCGCCAGCAGCCCGGCCCAGGTCGCGAGCAAGGCCGCCCAGATGTCTCCGGGGGAATGCCCCGCCGAGATTGACTTCACATAGATCATCAGGCTGACCAGTGCGGCGGCGGGTATGAGTACTGCCACCAGCGGCTGCCATTCTGCCATCGCTTCGCTCATGAGGCTGCTGTGCCCCGCAGTAGCTCTCTCGCGTCCACGTCACCGGCGCCATCATCCACTCCAAGCAGCGCGCAGACGGCGTGCCCGACGAAACTCAACCCCTCGATCGTAGCGAGGTTCTGAGGCGTGATGCGCGGCCCGTAGATCAGCACCGGTACGTACTCCCGCGAATGATCCGTGCTCGGCGTAGTCGGATCGCAGCCGTGGTCGGCGGTGATGATGAGGGCCTCATCTTGTCCTATGCGAGGGATGAAGCCGCCGAGCCATGCATCGAACTCAGCCAGGGCGGCTGCGTATCCCGAGACATCATTGCGGTGACCGTAGAGCATGTCGAAATCCACGAGATTGGCAAAGATCAGGTCATCGGCGGCGGCTTCCCAGAGTTCGGCGATGGCCTGTTGCCCGGCGGCGTTGTCCGTGGTATGGACGTGGCTGCGGATGCCGCGGTCGCTGTAGATCTGGGCGATCTTGCCGACGGCGGCGATGCCGACGTTATGGGCGGCAAGGATGTCGAGCAGTAGCGGGCGCGGCGGCTTGAGCGGGAAATCGCGCCGTCGCTCGGTGCGGACGAAAGCACCGGGAGTGCCGATGAAGGGCCTGGCGATGACCCGCGCCACGGCGTGTTCTCCGGTGCAGATGCGGCGTGCGATGCGGCAGTAGCGGTAGAGCTCCTCTGGCGCGACGACGGACTCATGGGCGGCTATCTGCAGCACGCTGTCGGCCGAGGTATAGACAATCAGCTCGCCGGTTTGCATCTGTCTCGGCCCGAGTTGCTCTATGATGCGAGTGCCCGAAGCGGGCCGGTTGCCGATGATACCCCGCCCGCAAGTGTCACTGAGTCGCGCAATGACTTGAGCGGGGAAGCCATGCGGATAGGTGGGAAAGGGCGTTGGCGTGATCTGCCCCATCAGCTCCCAGTGTCCGATGAGGGTGTCCTTGCCGGCCGATACGGTGGTCATGCGCCCGACGGCGGCCTCCGGTGCGAGCCTCGGCAGACATTCCACGCCGTCTATTGCGCCGAGGCCCAGCCGCTCAAGGACCGGCAACTGCAGGTCACTTGCGACGACGGTGTGGCAGAGCGTGTGGCTGTGCTCGTCGCCGTAGAGGTGTGCGTCAGGCAGCGCACCGATGCCGAGACTGTCGCAGATGATGAGTGCGATGCGGCGAAGCGGGTGCGGAGCTTTCTGCCGCAGCCGGTCGGGCAGGAGTTATTGCACCCCCACGCGCGCCTCGTATCCGGCATTCCGCAGCTCTTCGACAAGGTCATCGGCCTCATCGCGGCCCGCAAATGCGCCTACGTTCACGCGGCGGTATGTCTTGTCCTTGATAGTTACTTTGCTGACGTACGGCTTGTAGCCCTTTTCCTGCAGTTCCTTGAGCATCTTGTCGGAGTTCTCGGCGTTGAGGAACGACCCGGCGGTGACAACGTAGTTGGTGTCGCCATCCCCGTCCTCGGCTTGCCCTTCCTTGTCCTGGCCTTCCTGGGTTTCGGTATCAGCCGCCGACTCCGACTCCCGCTCAGATGAGGACGCTGTCTCGTCTGCTCCGGCTACCTCTTCGTCGTCTCCGGTGGCGTCAGTGTCGTCCTCGCCGGCTGCGTCGTCTTCCTGATGGCCAAGCATGTCCGTGGCGTTGTCTATCTCAGTGTCTGAGCCCTCGCGTTCCTCCCCCTTGACCTGGGCTGTGGCGGGCGCGTCTTTGTCAACCTCATCGGCCTCGCCGTTCTCGCCAGTGACCTGCAGGGCTATCTCGGGAGCGCCTTCGCGCACGTCCGGCCCGGCGATCATAGTGCCCACGTACTTGCGCCCAACGTGGAAGGAAATGCCCCCCAGGATGAGGCAGATGATCAGCACTTTGACCCAGAATATGAGCATGTCCTGCCAGGTGACTCTGTCGGCCGGCGATGCCATCTCTTTTCTCCACGGCGTTTGCGGACCGGGCCGCTATAGTATAGAATCAAACGCTTCTCGGCGATCATTCTATCACGGAGGCTGCAATCCGCGCAACTTCCGGCGGTAGGCGTTGGCAGTCTTCACAGGGCTGTCAGTGAATAGGAGGATTCGACATCCGGCGCGCGGAATACTGCAGAGCCGTCTCGCGACGGGCCGGCATTCGTTGGGAAACACACTCGCCGGGAGAAATAACGCATGGATGCTGCTATAACGCCGGACATCGCCCAGGTTGCGTGGCGCCGCAGACGAGCGCTCGCGGTCGTCACGATAGCGGCCGGCGTTGCAGGCGTGCTGATAACATGGCTGTGTGTGCCCCGGAGCTACTCGGCCACCGCGCAGGTGCTGTATGAGAGCAACCCTGCGCCGCTGCTGAGCGCGAGGGCACTTGTCGGCCAGGATGCAGAGACGCGTGGCGCGATGATGGTTGCCGTCCTGCGCTCACGTACGTTTGGTCTCCGCGGCATCGAGAAATATGACCTGGTTACGCGTCTTGAGGCCGATAGCCCTGCTGATGCCGCGGAGCACTTCAGGACTCTGTTCCGAGCGAGTACCGCTGCCGGCGGCGTCTTGCGAATGCGGATGAGCCTGACCGGCAGCGTTCGCGGCATCATCAGCGAGGGTGAGGACGAGGAGACGGCCAAGCTCGCCGCCGACATCATTGATACACTGATTCAGCAACTGCGCAAGTACCTCGAGGAGAGCAACCTCCAGGAGACGCGGCGCCAACTCCAGACAGTTGAGGCCGAACTGGCGGATGTCGAAGAAGTCTATCGCGAAGCTGTTGACAATGTGATCGCCTTTCAGCAGCAAAGCGGCATCATCTCCCCCAGTGCGCAGCTCCAGAACATATACGGGAGTCTGAGCCAGGTGGAGAAGATGCTGGCCGAGACGCGAGCGGAACTGAGGAGCGCGGAGACCATGTACTCGATGGCTGCTGTTGATGACGACAGCGCGCGCGCACTGGCAGCAAGCCGCTCGCCGGCTATCCAGGTCCTCCTGGCAAAGCTGTACAAGGACCAGGTCAACCTCACTAATGCGCTCACCGTCGAGAAGAAGCTGCCGAGTCATCCGCACGTCCAAGCCCTGCAGACAAGCATTGACGAGACGAAGGCGCAGCTTGCAGGGGAGATAGACATCGAGGATGCGGCCCGCGCGGTTACTGTTGCAGCGACGCGCGCGAGACTGCGTGCCGTCGAGCACGTCAGGGAGCAGTTGACGGGCAAGCTCCCCCGTTTCACCTCGGGCAGTGTCGTGCATGATGATCTGCTGAATCAGGTTGCGCTGCAGGCGGCGCGGCGCATGACACTCGACGAGCAGTTGGCGCCGGCGCGCCGCGGTGCAGCAGGCGCCAAGATCGTGTTCACCGTCCTTGACGCCCCGCTGCCGCCCACCAGGCGGAGCGGGCCGTCCACAGTGCTCAACTGCGTCGGCGCGATGGCGGCCGGATTCGTCCTTGCCCTGGCCGTCTTCTTCTTCGCAGACGTCACCCGGCCTCAACTGATGGCAGCCCCGCCGGCGCCGCCCGACAACTGATGCCACCCCACCACACGGAGTTATCCTGATGTCAGGGAACAGGGGCCATGCCGCTCCCGCTCATGCTTCCCCGCGGACACACGCCGTCCGTGTCCCGACCGACCTGCGCATCCCCCTCTCGGAGATACGCAATGTCCTCGTCTATGGGGTCATGGGCGTGGGCAACATGATAATGATGACGCCGGCATTGCGTGCGCTGCGCGCGGGTCTTCCCGACGCTCACATCGCACTACTCGTTGACGACCGCGGCGCGGATGCCGTGGTGACAGGTGGCGATCTGGCTGACGAGGTCCTGACGCTGCCTTCGGGTTCGTGGCGCAACCCCGGCTACACGTCCTGGATATGGGGCAACGTGCGGGGCAGGTTCGACCTGCTGGTGATTCCGCCGCACGGTACGAGCCTCCCGCTGGCGTGGGCCACGTTCCTCTCCGGAGCGCCCCACAGGCTTGCCGTGACACGCCGGCACACCGGACGCGCACCGCTCCCGTGGCTCTACAACCATCGCCTTGACGTGCCCGACCTGGAGCATGAGGCAGTGTCAATGGCGCGCCTGGTCGAGTACCTGGGGATAGACGTTACGGAGCTGAATGCAGAGTTCTTCATCAGGGAGGGCGACGAGCAGCGTGCCGAGGAGCACCTGGGCCGAGGGGGGCTTGCGTCGGGTCGCCCGCGTATCGCCGTGCACGCCGGCAGCAGCCGGAGGCAAGCATGGAAGCGCTGGCCGACTGAGCGTTTCGTCCGGCTCTGCGAGCGGCTGCGAGAGGAGCAGAAGGCGCAACTGCTTTTCGTCGGCTCCGAGGAGGAGCGCGAGGAGACCGTTGCACACTTCTCCGACACCTTCGGCGCTGAGACGATCGTGGCCGGAGAGCTGGCCCTCAAGGGCACTGCGGCTCTCGTCAAATCGTGCGACCTGGTCGTGGCGAATGACAGCGCCATCTCACATATCGCCGCAGCTACCGGGACGCCGCTCGTAGTCGTCTTCGGCCCGACCGATGAGGGTATCTGCGGCCCGATGACCGAGAAGTGTACAGTGGTCACCGCTGACGTCGCCTGCCGGCCGTGGGATTTGCTCCGCCAGCCGAAGCGGGTGGTCGGATGCACCGACCGCGTCTGCCTGGGGCAGGTGAGCGTCGAGCAAGTACATGAGGCCTGCATCAACGCGCTGGAAGGCAGCTTCGGGGGAGGGTAACCCCTGCGGCGATGTCGGGATGGCCCGAAGACGATATCAGATGCCGCCGGCGCAGGCGTGGCCGGACTCTGTCTCACCGTCCGCCTCGTCGTGTTCTGCCCTCTCCCCCAGCATCCTGACAGCAGAGGTGTTGATGGCGACAACGA
>JAUWOG010000701.1 GCA_030612305.1 Armatimonadota bacterium
CAATGCGCCATACTCCGGCGGGGAGTTCACGACGGTGCCGTTGAAGTTCGAGGGCCGCAGGCTGGTAATCAACTATGCGACCTCTGCGGCAGGCAGTGTGAGGGTCGAGCTGCGAGACAAGCAGGGCAAGCCAATCCCAGGATACACGCTCCGTGAATGTGCAGAGATCTACGGCGATGAGATAGAACACACGGTGACATGGGAGGGCGGCGAGGATCTCTCGAAGCTGCAGAAACGAGGCGTGCAGGTGCGCTTCGTGATGAAAGATGCGGACCTGTACGCGATGCGATTTGCGGAATAGGCCAGTCTGACAACTGATAACCGGAGGATGATGGAGATGAGAAGGAACAGTCTGCGTACTGCGGGAGTATTGCTGGTTTGGGCACTGTCGGTGGCGTTGACTTGGGGAGACTGTTACGTGACGGTGCTGCACTACAACGATTCGCACGGCCATCTGCAGCCGGACCGCGACGACAAGGGCGGCATCGCACGAATGGCGACCGCCGCAGACGAGGTGCGGAGTTGGAACGATGAGCATGGGAATACGACTCTCTTCCTCAATGCCGGCGACATCCTCCAGGGGACGCCGCTCTCGACTGTCTATAAGGGCGAGCCCGATGTCAAGTGCATGAATGTGATGGGCATTGACGCCATGTGCATCGGGAACCATGAGTTCGACTTCGGGCAGAAGAACCTCTCCCACCTGGAGGCGCTGGCGGAGTTCCCGATACTCTCGTCCAACATCTACGTGGAAGCGACAGGCAAGCGTTTTGCCAAGCCCTATGTGCTGTTCACACTGGCCGACGGGACGAAGGCGGGCGCCTTCGGCCTGACCACGCCCGAGACCGCCGTGCAGACGTTGCCCAAGAACGTAGTCGGCCTGCGCTTCACTGACCCGGTCGCTGAGGCGAAGACAGTCCTGGCGGAGCTGCTGCAGCAGGCGCAGTTCATCATTGGCGTGACCCATCTGGGGTATGAGGCGGACCTGGAATTGGCGAAGGCGGTGCCGGAGCTGGACATGATTGTCGGCGGGCATACCCACACGCAGGTGCAGCCGCCGACAAAGGTCGGCAAGACGCTCGTCTGCCAGGCGAAGAGCGAAGGGCTGTATCTGGGCCAGGTTGACATGCTCGTGTCCGGCGGCGACATCGTGAAGTATCGCGGATTCCTGCGCGCGATAGACAACACCATCGCCGCGGATCCGGAAGCCGAGGCCATTGTGGCGAAATACGCCGGCGAGCTTCAGGAACGCCTCAAGGAAGTCATCGCGCAGACCACCGTGGCACTTGACGGCGAGCGGGAACAGATCCGTGCGGGGGAGACGAATCTGGGCAACCTCATCTGCGACCTGATCCGCGAGTATGCGAAGGCCGATGTGTGCCTGTGGAATGGCGGCGGCATCCGCGCTTCTATCGGCAAGGGCGCGATAACCGTAGCCGACATTCTCACGGTGCTCCCGTTCGGGAACATCGTCGCCACAAAGGAAGTGACTGGCGCGGAGTTGCAGAAGGTACTCGAGTTCAACGCCGCCCAGCCGCGACCGTTCGGAGGCTTCATCCAGGTCTCCGGCATGACCATGGAGATCAATGGCAGCAAGCTGGGAAAGGTGACTGTCGGCGGCGCGCCGCTCGACCTGAAGAAGACCTATGTCCTGGCGGCCAGTGAGTTCATGCTCGGAGGCGGCGACGGCTACGCGATGCTCAAGGAGGGCACCGAGCCGGTCTATCTCGGCTACAGTGAGAGCGCCATAGTCACCGAGAAGCTGCGCGAGATGGGCACCGTCACCCCGAGCGTCGAGGGCCGCATCGTCCTCAAGTAGCACGGCCACAGCGGGGCCCTGACCAAGGGCGATTCCAAGGTGACCAAGAAGGATGAGTTTCTGGTGGCGTTGAAGGGAAGCAAGGCACGGGGGTCATT
>JAUWOG010000593.1 GCA_030612305.1 Armatimonadota bacterium
GGGCGGCGCGCACCTGGGCAAGATCGCCCCCGGCTCAACCGAGTGGAGCGATGAGCTGGCCGTTGCCGCTGTCCATCGCGGCCTCGAGCTCGGCATCAATGTCATTGACACCTCGCCGATGTACGGGGAGCGCCAGCGCCGCATCGGTCTGGCCCTTGCCCAGTGGCGCAGCGACGAGGTGAAGCGCGAGGACATCATCATCTCGACCAAGACCGGCCAGGAAGCGGATGGCGCCAGGGACTACTCCGCCGCAGCGACACGGCGCAGCGTGCAGATCAGCCTCGAGCTGTTGCAGACCGATTACATAGACATCCTGCTGGTCCATGATCCGCATAGCTTGGGGGAAGCGCTCGATCCGGGTAATGCGCTCGAGGCGTTGCTGGAGTGCAAGGAGCAGGGCCTGATTCGGGCGATCGGCCTCGGCTGCCGGCCCCATGAGTTCCATCGCGCCTGCATCGAGAGCGGCCAGTTCGACATGTCGCTGACGTTCTGCGACTACAACCTCATTGACCAGAGCGCCGCGGAGGGTGTGCTGGCCACGGCAGCGGAACACGATGTCGGGGTGTACAACGGGACGGTGATCATGCTGGGGCTGCTGGGCGGGGAGGACCCGCGCGAGGTCGCACGGAGAAGAGGCGGCTTCGCGACTGAGGAGAGACTGCAGCGGGCGACGGCGCTATGGGAATGGTGCCGGGCCCGCGATGTGAGTCTGCCGGCTCTGAGCCTGCAGTTCTCCATGCGCGAGCCTCGCATCGCCACGGCGCTGGTCGGCGTGAGGGCTCCGGAGCACCTGGAGGCGAACGTGGCGGCCATCTCCGAAGATATCCCCGCCGAGGTGTGGGAGGAGTTGGAGGAGGAGTTCTTCGGGGCCTGAGGCAATGAGGCGGGCCGGTCTCAGCTCCTCCCCTCGAAGAAGGCGATGGCCTTAGCGAGGGCGTCGAACTGGCGTTGCGCGCGCGGCCGGATGTAGTTGGTGCGGAACTGGAAGAGGCGCGGCTGAATCGACTCGACAACCGGGCAGAGGCCCGGCGCGTACTTCTGCGGCGTGCCCTCGTAGAGCGGGCAGTGGTTCGGGCAGCCCCTCCCGTAGAAACGTTCCTCAGTGAAGGCCGGCTCGAGGTACACGGGCCGCCAGGCACCGTAGATCGGCTCGCCGCCGAACTCGACAACCTTGTCGCGGAACTGGTGCCAGGTGATTTCATGGGTGTCCAGCAGCACCGTGTAGCACCAGTAGGTGTTCGTGAGGCCCTCGGGCACGCGCTGCGGCACGAGCCAGTCGCAGTCTGCGATGACTTCCGCATAGCCCGCCGCGACCGCCTGCCGCCAGCCCACCAAGTCCTCAAGCCGCTCGAGTTGCCCGAGAGCCGAGGCGGCGGCAAGCTCAGGAAGGCGGTAGTTCCAGCCGAGCGCCAGGTGGCGGGCGAAGTTGGGGTCCTGGCGGACTTCCTTCGGCGGCGCGGTCGTCGGCGCTGACTCCGCCTCCAGCGAGGAATACGCAAACGCCATCCCCCAGCGGACGCCCTTCGCATACTCGGCATTGTCGGTGATGACGATGCCTCCGTCGCCGCAAGTCATGTGCTTCGAGCCCTGGAAGCTGAAGCTGCCCATGTCGCCGATGGTGCCGACCAGCCGACCCTTGTATTCGGCCAGATAGCACTCCGCGCAGTCCTCGATGACGACGAGGTCGTGCTCGCGGGCGAGGGCCATTATCTCATCCATGTCCGGTGCCAAACCGTACAGCGCAACAGGGATGATGGCCCTCGTGTGCGGCGTGATGTGGTCGCGAATCGAAGCCGCGTCTATCTGGAAGGTCTCCGGGTCAATATCGGCAAAGACGGGGACCGCGTTTTGGTGGATGACCACATAGGCGGTGGCGGCTGCGGTAATCGGCGGCACGATGACTTCATCGCCGGGACCGATGCCCGCCGCCATCAAGCATGTGTGCATCGTGCCGGTGCCGGAGTTGTGCGTGATGGCGTACTTGACGCCGAATCTGTCCGCGAACGTTTGCTCGAGGCGCATATTGATCCCGGGGCTGCTGGTATTGTGCCAGCCGTAGTCGAGCACCTCCTTGACATACTTGTATTCGTTTACGCGCGGGGCGTTCAGTTCTTCGTCTGTCTCCGGCCACCATGTCATGCTGACAACCTCCTGATGCCGAATTATTTGTGGAGGTGTAACTCGGCCTGACCTGCGCCTTGCGTAGGGGAGGTGAGAACGCGACAGCCTCCTCCCAGCTTCCGCTGCAGCTAGTGATCTCGATCGCCCTATGGTCTTCTCATGCGTGGGCCAGCCTCAGGCCGTGCGATGCGACCGCCCGGCCTTCGACAGGCCTCTCCATCAGCTTGCCCGAGCCCTTCGCGAGTAGCGCCTGCTAGCTTCCTCCATCAACCAATTGAGACCTCCCTTTGCCGTGACACGTCGGCTGCGCAGGGGAGGGCAAGGCGGCTGTGAGAGAGAACCTGATAGTCATCGTCCTGGGCGAGACGCAAGGTAGCACGACAAGGGGAATTGTTGATGGCGTTACGTTGGGGCTTGCCGGCGCTACTCGTGATGATGTTCGCCGGGTCTGCTGCGGCCTGGGAAGCGGAGGAAGTGCTCTTCAG
>JAUWOG010000324.1 GCA_030612305.1 Armatimonadota bacterium
GCATAACATACCATACTCGTGCGTACCTCTGCAGGATTCCCGCATATTGGCGTCGCGGATTTCTCTGGTCGCCCCCCGGGCTACGCTCTCGCCATAGCATACTATACTCGTGCGCGCTCCTGAAATCTACCGCTCCAAAGAAGGAATCACCTACCCGCCCGCACAAATCCTCACCGAACCACGCATGACAACTCCGGCGGACCGACGAAGGGCGGCGTGACCATGAGACACCCGAAACTGAAGCTGCGCACCACCGTGGCCTTGCTGAATGAGATCGGCGCGAACATGCCCCGGCTGCTCGGCTACGATGAGGCCGGCGGCAAGGCCGATTTCCGGGGCTGGCAGAAGAAGGCCCGCAGGAAGCTCAAGGACCTGCTTGGCTTCCTGCCTGCGCGCGTCACGGATCCGAAAAGCTGGCTGCTGTCGGAGGAGGAAGACGAGGGCTTCGTGCGGGAGAAATGGGTGCTGGAATCGCCCTTCGGCGCTCATATCCTCTTCTACCGGCTGGTGCCCGAGGGGATGGAAAAGCCGGACTGCGTGCTGCTGGCGCTGCACGGTCACGGCCCCTTCGGTGCCGACTCGGTGGCGGATGTGAAGGGCGGCCGCCCCGGCGAAGCAGACACCACCCGGCAGTTCAACTACGACTACGGCGCGCAGTTCGCCCGGCGCGGCTATCTCGTCTATGCCCCCTGCCACCGCGGCTTCGCCCAGCGCTGCGATCTCGGGAACCCCTGGGAGAGCGGGCTTGCCGGCAACTCCTGCGTGGACATCAATGCCCGCGCGATCCTGCTCGGCAGCAGTGACGTAGGCCTGCGCATCCAGGACCCCATGCACCTGATTGACTGGATCCGGCGGCGGCCGGGCGAGAAGAGCGTGCCGCTGGGCTGCGTCGGGCTCTCCGGCGGCGGGCACACCACCGAGCTGCTCGCGGCGGTGGACACGCGCATTGATGTCGCCTGCATCCAGGGCTACTTCGCCTACTGGACCGAGCAGATCATGGCCGAGACGCACTGCAACTGCAACTACGTCCCGAGCCTGCTGCGGTACTTCGAGCAGGACGACGTCTGCGCGCTGATCTGCCCGCGACCGCTGCTGGTGACGACTGCGAGCGAGGACTCTGTCGCTCCGGTGAAGAGCTTCCGGCGGGCCTACCGGTCGCTGAAGCGCATCTACGGCGACCAGGGCGTCGCGGCCAACCTCGAGCAGGAGATCTTCGCCGGCGGCCACGAATTCACCCCGACGAAGGCCTTCCCCTTCTTCACCCGCCACCTCCGCCGCTGACTCCCGCCCGCCGGAATGAGAAAGCTGTCGGAAAAAAAGCTGTGCAAGCATGTCGCCGCATGGGGTACAATGTAATCGAACAGAGACTCGACGACAACGAGGAAGGCAGGGCTATCCAATGTCAAAGACCACCAAAACACAAAGCCTGTTCGGCCTCGGGTTGTACACACCCGCTGATGTCGCGCGATATATCAGGTCAGACGCCCAGAAGGTGAAGCGATGGGCTGCTGGCTACACCTATCTACATCGTGACCAGAGACGCGCCTCACCGCCGGTCATCCAGACCGCCCTTGAGCAGACTGACAACGAGAACATACTCACATTCCTCGACCTTATTGAGCTGTGTTTCGTTGCCGAGTTTCGCAAGCACGAGGTCTCGCTCCAAACAATCAGGACCTCTGCCCGTAGGCTGGCGGAGATACTCCGTATGGATCATCCGTTCGCAAGCTGTCGAGTTGCCACCGACGGTATGGAGATATTTGCGCTTCTTGAAAGAGAGGAAATAACCCCAGAGGGCATGTCTCGCGAGGTGTTCGTCGAAGAACTACGGAGCCAAGCTGGTGTGTTCGAGGAATTTGTTGCCCGGTTCTTCGTTCCACAAATCGAGCCGGATGAGAATCGGCACTTTGCCGGTCGCTGGTATCCACTCGGCAAGGACAGACGTGTCGTGCTCGACCCGGCCCGCGCTTTTGGAAAGCCGATTGATTGCGAAACAGGTGTCCCCACCTTCGTGCTCTATGAAAGCACAAAGAGCGACGATTCCATTGAGGCTGTCGCACGCTACTACGACGTGCCCATCGAGGCCATTGAGCAAGCCGTCGAATATGAGGAGTATCTGCTGACGGCATGACATTCTTCTTCGACAACAACTTCTCTCCCGTAGTACCGGCTATCCTTCAATTGCTCGGCCATGAGGCGATTCATCTCCGCGACCATTTTGCCCAGGATGATAGCGATGAGGACTGGATCCCACTCGTAGCTGAACGGGGCTGGCTTTTGGTCACCGCTGATCAGAATCTCTGGAGGCGGCCTGCACAACGCCAACTCCTCGACCATTGCCATCTTACGAGCATTTTCGTGCGCAAAACAGTACACCGATGGGGCTTGCGCCAGAAAGTTATCTGGTTCATCAAACATTGGGAATCTGTTGAAGCGAAGATGCCAGATGCCAGCTCCGGCGCGCTCTACGAAATGCAAGCGAATGGCAAGTTGAGGCCAATGGGAACCTGAAGAGGTTCGTTCAGTCTGTGAGAGCCGCCGCTGAATCCGCAGCTTGCCCGCAAAGCCTCTCGCCCTGTCCTCCTCGGCTGCCCCCGTGGATTCCCGCGGGCCTTTCGCTTCTCCGAGAGCACTATACCCAATCGCGTCCTCTATGATATGATAGACGCGGAATGTTCCATTGCCTCAGGAAGCGCGGCGAAGGCACAAGGACAGCGGATCTAGAATGGACGGCACGCAACGGAGGCAAGATGATGAGCAGCAGACAGTTCAGATGGGCGCTAGCCGTGTTGGCAATATCGGGCCTGGCAGGCGGGGCGTTGAGCAATTGGTTGCTTCCTAAGGGCGCGAGGGCCTATGCTCAGGAAGCGAACACAGCGCAGGTAGTGACAGCGCGGGAATTCCGCCTGGTAGATGAGGCCGGCAAAGTGCGGGCAGGATTAGGCTTCTCTGATGACGGGCAGCCGGGGCTGAGCATCTAAGACAAGGCCGGCAAAGGGCGGGCAGCGATAGGGTTGTCCGATGATGGGCAGCCCGCCCTGCGCCTCTCCGATGAGGCCGGGGAGATGCGGGCATGGCTACGGTTGTACGAGGACGAGCAGCCGGTCCTAAAGCTCTGCGATAAGGCCGGCAAGGGGGGGGCAACGTTATGCTTGCTCGGGGACGGGCAGCCGGGCCTGGCTCTGTCCGATGAGAACGGGGAAATGGGGGCAATGCTATACTTGCTCGAGGACGGGCAGCCGAGCCTGAGCTTGTTTGACGCTACCGGTAGGGTGCTCTTTTCTGCGCCCTAAAGCAGCCTGCCTGATTTGGGAGCATAGCTAGCGAGTCGCGGCGACGGTTGAGGGGCGCGGGGTAGATGTTTGAGCAACGAGTGCGGGAAATACATCAGTCTGTTCTGCGACCAAATGGGATTCCCGGCAATTGGGGGGTCGCCCGTGTCAACTAACGCGTCAGAGGCTTTCTGTCTGGACGTATGCCGCAGGTCGTTTCTGTCGCTCTGGAGCTGCGCGAATCCACGCGGTAAGGGTGGCCGAGGTGAGCTGTGCGACATCCTCGTGGTGTGCGAGCCCCACGTAATCATCGTCAGCGTCAAGGACTGCCGACTCACCTACAGTGCGAACAGAGAGACGGACTACGAACGCTGGCTCAAGCGGGCCATCCGCAAGTCAGTGAGCCAAGTCTATGGGGCAGAGCGGACCGTGGCGGAATTCTCCCACGTCATCGCGTCGGATGGCAGTCGGGATTTCCCCTTGCCACCCGTGTCTGACAGACGTTTACACCGCGTAGCCGTGGCATTCGGGGGCAGGGGTGAAGTACCCCTCGAGTTTGGTGATTTCGGCAAGGGCTTCGTACACGTGTTCGACGAACGTTCCTTTTGGATACTTCTCCGCGAGTTGGATACCATCACTGACTTCACGGACTACCTCTCCGCAAAGGAGGCATTCTTCTCCCACGGGAAGGCACTGCTGGCGGCCGAGGAAGCGGATGTGCTGGGGGTGTACCTCCACGCTGGCCGCAAGTTCCCGGATGGGGATCTGGTCATGGTAGAGGGTGGTTCCTGGAAGCAACTGGTCAATAAGGCCGAGAAGCGGGCGAAGCAGGAGGCTGACCGCATCAGTTACCTATGGGACGGTCTTATTGAGGAAGTGAGTGAGCACGTGCTCGCCGGGACCCTCGAGTTCGGGCCCTCACTCGAGGACTGCGAACGCGTCCTGCGGCAGATGGCCCCGAGGACAGGTTCGCAAGACGAGTTCTTGGACGAGCTTTTGACGAGTTCCTCAAGAAGTCCACAGCAATGCCACTCGCACGTTTCTGCCAATCGCCCTCAGGCACAGCCTACGTGTTCCTCGCCTTTCCG
>JAUWOG010000660.1 GCA_030612305.1 Armatimonadota bacterium
CGCAGTTAGGCCTCGATATCGTGGACCCGGCGGCGGCCTTCCTCAGCCGCCTCATGGGTTAGGCCACGGCACAAACAGTAGTCCCGTGTCGGCTAAGGTGGCGCGATGACGAGCTTACTGTATCATCCGGGCGTTGTGTTCGCACTGTGCTTTATCTGCACGTGGATAATCTATCTGCTGGGCAAGAGCATGGCTCCGGTGGGCGAGGCGTCGGACGGCAAGGGCAAGGTCTATGCCTGCGGCGAAGACATCGAAGCCGACATTTCGCCCTCCTACAACTGGTTCCACATCGCTTTCGTTTTCACCCTCCTCGACATCGCGGTGCTGATGCTTGCCACGATGCCGTCGAATGTGAACCTCGCGCTGGGAGTGATATGGGTCTTTGCCGCAGCGTTCGCAATTGTCGTGCTGCTCACCGACAGGTAAGGTAGCCGCGGACTGACAGGAGTCGTCTGAGTATGCTTAAGTCACTGGCCCACTGGGCCGCCTGCAAATCGCCGTGGGTATGCCATCTCAACGGCAGTTCGTGCAATGGGTGCGACATCGAAATCGTCGCGGCGATCATGCCGCGCTTCGACCTCGAGCGCTTCGGAGTGCTGCTCCAGGGCAGCCCCCGTCATGCCGATGTCCTCATCTGCACCGGCGGAATCAATCGTCAGATGCGCGACCGCGTCATCCGCATCTACGAGCAGACCCCGGAACCCAAATTCGTCCTCGCCGTAGGCACATGCGCGGCCACCGGCCGCCCGTTCTACGGCGACGGCTGCTACAACCTCCTCGGCGGAGTTGACAAGGTAATCCCGGTCCACATGTACGTGCCGGGCTGTCCGCCGCGCCCGGATGCCATCACCTACGGCGTACTCAAACTGCTGGCACTGCTCGACCCCAAGGTCGAGAAGCTCGTCGCCGAATTCCAGAAAACCATCCCCGGTATTGAAAACCTCGTGGAAGCGGGAGAGAAAGTCGGGAGCTAGGATACATGTCGGAGCTGGGTGAAGCTGCCATAGAGAAAGTGCGCCGGGAGTACGCCGGCGAGATTGTCGAGACCTCGCAGTTCGGCCTTCATGAGGTCGCCATCACAGTGCCTGCCGGGGAGATAGTAGCCGCCTGCAAGTTCGTCGCCGCCAACGGCTGGTGGCATCTCTCAACCATATCCGCTCAGGACCTCGGCGAGGAACTCGAATTGCTCTACCACTTCAACGGCGATCAGCCCCCATCTGTCACGGTGAGGACGCGAGTGCCCAAAGCCGCGGCCAATATCGCGTCCATTACGCCCGAGCTGCCTGCGGCGACGATCTATGAGCGCGAGGTATATGACCTCTTCGGCGTCGTCTTCGAGGGTCACCCGAATCCCGCGCGGCTCCTCCTCCCCGACGACTGGCCCGACGGCGTATTCCCCCTCCGACTCGAGGAGATCCAGGCCCAGGCCGAGAGAGACCAGAAGGAAAAACAACAGAATGGGTAAGATCACGTTCCCGATAGGCCCTCAGCATCCCGCCCTCAAGGAGCCGGAGTGCTTCAAGATAACCGCTGAAGGCGAGCGCGTCGTAGGCGTTGACATCCGCCTCGGGTATATCCATCGAGGCATTGAGGCCTCCTGTCAGCACCGCAACTACGTCCGCGACCTCTACATCTGCGAGCGCATCTGCGGCATCTGCTCCCACATTCACGCCACGACATTCTGCCGAGCCGTTGAGAGCCTTCTCGGCCTCGAAGTCCCCATGCGGGCCAAGTATATCCGCACTATCATGGCGGAGCTCGAACGCATCCACAGCCACCTCCTCTGGCTCGGCGTGGCCGCCCATGAAGTCGGCTTCGATACGCTCTTCATGTACGTGTGGCGAGACCGCGAGGTCGTCCAGGACCTCCTCGAACTCATCTCCGGCAACCGCGTCAACCATGGCATGACCACCATCGGCGGCGCCAAGATGGACCTCACGCCGGAGATTATCGAGAAGTGCCTCGAAGGCATCGCGATCCTCAAAGAGCGCACCCAGTACTACGCGCAGGTGGGCACGACCGAGAGCACGTTCCTCAAGCGCGTCGAAGGTGTGGGGACACTCACCGAGCAGCAGGCCCGAGAGTATGGCGCAGTCGGACCCACCGCGCGCGCCTCCAATGTCCCCTATGATGTCCGCGAGGTATTTCCCTATGATGCCTACACGGAGATTGAGTT
>JAUWOG010000024.1 GCA_030612305.1 Armatimonadota bacterium
GACACCCAGCATGGCTGAGGACGGGACGCTCACCACCGAGGACGTCATTCTCAGTCCCGATGGCTTGACGGAGGAGGCTCTCCAGGCGGCCGCCGACCCCTACTACGACGACATCGGCGAGACCTGCGTCTCACCCGTGGCCGAACCAACCGAGGTAGAGCTCATCAGTTGCCCTCTGCTCTATCACCACTACCTGGCTGGTACTCTCAGACTGCGTACCACGGATGCCGATCTCTTCGCCAATGAAGGCGATCTCACCATGATCAACCTGCGTTGCCAGGACCGCGTGCTGCTGTCTCCCTGGCTCAACAAGCAGACCGGACTTATGTATGGCCTTGGCGCATGGTACCGCGTCCAGATGCCGCTGTCGGGAGGCTTGCTGACCATCACGGCCTCCGGTAGTCCCGGCGAATACCTGCTTCGGTCCGCCGATGAAACCGACGCTCAGACCTATATCGGGAGGCAGTCGCTGCAGGAAATCATTGGCTGGCGAGAGCGTCTCGGGCACAAGCCGACCTCCACCAAACGGATGCTCCAGATCCTGCTTGCGAGTGACAAGGGCCTGCCCTTCAATCAGCTCTGGGCGCAAGTGAACATATTGCGGCGTACGACGCGTGTTCAGCTTGCATCGCTGCTCAGCTTCTACTCCTGCTTCTGCTACGGTGAAGGCAACCGCTGGTGTTTCGAGCCCGAGAAGTTGTCGGACGGCTATGACGACGCGAAGCTGCAGTTCGTCACCGGCCTCAAGCTGCCTGAGCCCGACCCCGAACCTGACGCCGAGCAGGTTGAGAGCGCAGAATAGGCCCCGCCGAAGCACTGATTACGCCGCCTGCTGACAGAGATGGACCGCTGCGCGGGGAACGCCCTTCTCGCGCAGTGTCGCATTAGCGTGCGGCTGTAGAGGCCGCCGGGAGCGCAAGAGCATCCACAACCGCCACATGAGAGAGCGTGTGCCATGTCAGACCAGGTCAGAACAAGGTTCGCCCCCTCGCCAACGGGGAGCATGCATGTCGGGAACGCTCATACCGCGCTTTTCAACTGGCTTTTCGCCCGCAAGCACGGGGGTACCGTCGTGCTGCGGATCGAGGACACCGATGAGCTCCGCTCGACCCCTGAGGCCCTCGACGTCATCTACGGTGGCCTTACGTGGCTGGGCATTGATTGGGATGAGGGCCCTGACATAGGCGGGCCATGCGGCCCGTATGTGCAGTCTGAGCGCCTCGAGCGGTATCAGGAGGCGGTCAACACGCTTGTCGGCGAGGGCAAAGCCTATCCCTGCTATTGCACGCCGGAAGAGGTGGAAGAGCGGCGCCAGATAATGCGCGCCAAGGGCCTGCCCCCGAAGTATGACGGCAAGTGCAGTTCGCTCACAGAGCAGGAGCGCGAAGCTCTCGAAGCCGAAGGCCGCGAGCCCTGTATCCGCTTCGCCATGAAGCACACCGGCAATACCGTCGTCAACGACCGCATTCATGGCGACGTAGTCTATGACAACAGCCTCTGCGGGGATCCGGTGATACTCAAGCAGTCCGGCTTCCCCACCTATCACCTCGCCGTGGTCGTGGATGATGATGCCATGCGCATCACGCATATCATCCGGGGCGCCGGGCATTTGCCCAATACTCAGACCCACCTGCAGTTGCAGGAAGCCCTTGGTATCCCTCATCCCGAGTACGCGCATTTGCCTCTCATCCTCGGCGAGGACCGCACGAAGCTGTCCAAGCGCCACGGCGCGGTCAGCATCACCGAATACCAGGACCTCGGCTACTTGCCGGAGGCGATGTTCAACTTCCTCTCTCTTCTCGGCTGGTCACCCGGCGATGAGCGCGAGATACTCAGCCGCGATGAAATAGTCAGCCTCTTCTCCCTCGCGTCATGCAACAAGGCACCCTCGGTATTCGACCTCAAGAAGGCCGAATGGATGAACGGGGAGTACATGAAACAGATGGAGCCGGGACAACTGGTGGGCCGCGTTCATCCCTGGCTCGTTGAAGCCGGTCTTATAGAGGAGGAGCTTACGCCGGAGCGCCGGGAATGGCTCGTGAAGGTCGTTGAGTTGATGCAGGAGCGCGCGAAGCTACTCAGCACCTATCCCACCTGGGCCCGCTACTTCTTCACTGCCGACTACGAATACGAGAACCGTGCCCGCAGCAAGTGGCTCGACAAGGAAAGCACGCCCGACGTGCTCGACAGGCTCACGGCTGCCTTCGAGGCCCTCGACGAATGGCACGTCCAGACCATTGAGGTGGCCGTCCGCGGTATCGCCGAGGAGACCGGAGTATCGGCCGGCAAGATCATACACCCCTGTCGCGCCGCCGTTACGGGTACTACTATTGGCCCGAGCCTGTTTCACCTCCTGGCATTGCTCGACCGGGACGACGTCCTGGCCCGCTTGCGGCGTACCGCGGAACTCTCACGGCAGGGAAAGCTCGCACCTGCAACTGATAACGACGGCGGTGCGTAGCCGCTTGCCTGGCTCCTGCGCCGCTTGCAAACCGCACTTGCCAAAGCTATAATGATGCTATTCCGACGCTACTACGGCACACTCGGTTCGCACGGCACCTTAGGTGTCTCGTGGGGCAGGAGTTGTGCGTATTGATTCCTGAAAGCAGATGGACCTGATGAACGTTCCTTTGAAGGACTATGACAATATACCCACGGCTACTGTCGAAGCGGTCGCGCTCTCTGAGGAGACCTCTTCCGAGGCCATCTACGAGGCGCTTCGTGAGGGTACTGTGGTCGTTATGGGGTCTCCCGACGGCCCGGCCAAGCCGATCGGGATCGGTGCCGGCCTCTGTACCAAGGTCAATGCCAACATCGGCACTTCACCTGATTTCTCGTCCCTTGAGAGCGAGCTACACAAGCTGGAGGTGGCCGTGGCGGCAGGCGCAGATGCGGTCATGGACCTCTCCACCGGCGGTGACCTGGACGCAATCCGCAAGCAGATCCGGGACGCCTGTCCTGTTGCCATGGGGACTGTCCCCATCTACCAGGTCATTGCCGAACTGGATGATGACGCCGACATTGGCGATATCAGCGCCGAGGACATGCTTGCCGTCGTCGAGAAGCATGCCGCCGACGGCATAGACTTCCTCACCCTCCACTGCGGCGTCACGCGCCAGTCCGTGGCCGCGCTGGAAACCGACCGCCGGATCTGCAGTATCGTGAGCCGCGGCGGCTCGATGCTCGCCAAGTGGATGGAACTCACCGGCCGTGAGAACCCCCTGTATGAGTACTATGACCGCGTGCTGGATATCTGCCTGGAGCACGGTACGGCGATCAGCCTGGGGGACGGGCTGCGTCCCGGGGCCATCTCTGACGCGTCCGACGCCGCTCAGATGGCCGAACTCATCGTTCTCGGCGAACTGGTCGTGCGCGCGCGTCAGGCCGGCGTCCAGGTCTTCGTCGAAGGTCCGGGCCACATGCCCCTGGACCAGATCGCGCCCAACGTGATACTGCAGAAGCGCATGACCCATGGCGCTCCCTTCTACGTCCTGGGACCGTTGACTACCGACATCGCTCCCGGCTACGACCATATTACGGGCGCTATCGGGGGCGCGATCTGCGCTGCCGCAGGCGCCGACTTCCTCTGCTACGTGACACCCGCCGAGCATCTCGGCCTGCCTGAGGATCAGGACGTCTGGGACGGGGTCATCGCAAGCCGCATTGCCGCCCACTCCGCCGACATCGTCAAGGGCGTCTCCGGCGCTCAGGACTGGGACGACAGCATGTCGGCCGCCCGTGCGCGCCTTGACTGGGATGCGATGCGGAGACTCGCAATTGACCCGGGGCGCCTCATTGCCGTTCGCGGCACTCGCGGCAGTCTCGACGCCGAGGCCTGTTCGATGTGCGGGCGTTTCTGCTCGATGAAGGTGAAGTTGCACAGCTCCAGCGACAAGTAGCCGCCGCGCTGAGTTGCTTCGGCGCCGGCCCGGCACCCATCCCCTGCGCAATTGCGGGGGCAAACGTTTTTCCCAGTCGGCACTGCGGCGAGGTTTGGCCGCCACTATGCAAGGAGTATCGTGACCAATGTCCATCTTTCGTATGCGCAAATTCTTCAGCCGTCCCGTCAAAGTCGGCAAAGGTAAGCGGGCCTACGCCTGGCTCACCCCCTCCATGATAATCTTCGTTCTCATCATAGCTGCACTCCTCGTCGGCACCTGGTTCTCATTCGGGCCCCCTTCCCGAGCCGCGGGTGAAGGCCCCGCACAGCATTCGGCCAAGCTCTCCGCGAATGTCGCCAAGGTCAACAACAAGCCGATTTCACGTCAGGAGTACATGGCCGAACTCATCATGGCTGAGCGACGCATGGGTCAAGACCTCGACCCCTCCCAGATGCGGATGATCAAGAGCGGCGTCCTCAACGCCATCCTAGACCGCCGTCTGAAGCTCGCCGCGGCCCGCCAGGAGCACATCAAGGTGACAGCCGCTGACATCAAACAGGAGAAGGCCAGGCTCGTCGAGGAGACCCTTCAGGGCCGTTATCCTGACAAGAAATCCCTCCGCGATCACCTCCAGCGCAAGCGCATCTCCCTTCAAGAGCTCCGCGACTCCATTCTGGGTAGTCTGCCGGAGGATGAGCTCTTCGAGAGGCAGTTGCAGCTGGACAAGCTGCAGGAGCAAGTCGAGGCTGCGGTCGCGATGACCGACGAGCAGCTCAAGGACACCTTCACCGAGGTCAAGGCCCGCCATATCCTCATCACCCCCGACTCCGTCAAGCCGGAGGAGAAGCCCAAGGAAGCCGATGAGGAAGCTTCCGAAGGCGACGCCGAGGGCGACGCTGAGGAAGCCGACGGTGAGGCCCCCCAGGCCGATGAGGCGTCGGCCACCGCCGAGGATGACACGACGCAACCGGAGATGTCCGAAGAGGAAGCCAAACAGAAGGCCAAAGAGAAGGCCGAGAAGCTCCTGGCGGACATCAAGGCCGGCGCGGATTTCGCCCAACTCGCCGAGGAGCACAGTGCAGACCCGGGAAGCGCCGTACAGGGCGGCGATCTCGGCTGGTTCAGTAGAGGCAGGATGATGCCGGAGTTTGAGAATGCGGCTTTTGCCGTAAAGCCCGGTGAAGTCACCGAGGTCATCGAGACCAGCTTCGGCAGTCACATCATCAAGGTCGAAGAGCGTCGCTGCGAGATCCCCGAAGACTTCGAGAAGGACAAAGCCAGGTACCGGGAACAGGCAATGGCGCAGGCAAAGAACCGCGCCTGGACGGAGTACCAGAAGCTGTTGCGTGACCAGGCCGATATCGAGATGCTCGATCCGGAACTCAAGGCTTACGAGCTTCTTGATGAGGGCAAGAAGGGGCCGGCCATCGAGTACCTGAAGCAAGCGGCCGCCAACGACAGCGAGAACGTCTCGGCCCATTTCGAGCTCGCACAGCTATACGAACAGGGCGGGCTTGAGGACGAGGCAATCACGATGCTGGAAGCCATCACCACCAGCGAGCGGGGCTCCCACTCGGCCCCGGCACACAAGAAGCTTGGCGAGATGCTGCTCGCCAAGGGGCAGAAGGAGCAGGCCATCGGCGCGTTCAAGTCCGCATCCGACTGGGCCCAGGCGTTCACCCAGGGTAACTACTTCATGCACATCCAACTCAAGCGCCAGTTCGAAGAGCTCAAGCAAGATGACCTCACCGCCAAGGAGCAGGAATGGGTCGATGAGTTCATGGAGTACATGAGCCGCGAGGGCGGCATGGGCGGCGCAATGCCAATCATGCCCTGACCCACAGATGACCATCAGCGCCGGAGCTTCCCGGCGGACAGATTGAAGCATCGGAGCGGAAGCGATGCTGGAAAAGCTCAAGATAGACGAACGGGCCGCCGCCGAGAGGATCGCCGCTTTCATCCGGGATGAGATCTCGGCAGCCGGTCTTGATGGCGGGGTCATCGCGCTCTCCGGCGGCCTCGACTCCGCCCTTGCCGCGTATCTTAGTGTTCGCGCACTCGGGCCCGACACCGTCCGAGCCTACAACATGCCCTATGCGAGCAGCAATCCATCCAGCCAGGAACACGCCCAACTCGTCGCATCTGAGCTCGCCATCCCCATCGAGGTCATATCCATCACGCCCCAGATAGATGCCTATTTCGAACGTTTCCCTGATGCTACGACACTCCGCCGTGCCAACAAGATGGCCCGCGAGCGCATGAGCGTCATCTACGACATGGCAAAGGTCCATCACGTCATGGTCATCGGCACGGGCAACAAGACCGAAGCCATGTTGGGCTACACAACCATCTGGGGCGACATGGCCGCCGGCATCGCACCGATCGGCGATCTGTACAAGGCACAGGTCCGGCAACTTGCGGCGTACCTTCAGGTTCCCCAGGCAATCATTGACAAGCCCCCGTCAGCCGATCTCTGGCCCGGCCAGACTGACGAGGGCGAGCTCGGCATCACCTACGAACAGGCGGACGCCATACTCTGCAATATGCTTGAACTGGACAAGGACGCCGATGCTATGATCGCCGAAGGCGCCGATGCCGCCATCGTCGAGCGCGTCTTTGCCCTCGTCCGGCGCAGCACATTCAAGCGACGCATGCCGAAGGTCTGCGCCATTGATGACTGCCGGCTCGATTCCTGAGCCGCTGCAACCGCGATGCAACCGAGGTGTGACCCCATAGCGCCATCCACAACGACGCATTCGTCCGGCCTGCTACTGATGGTCGCCACTCCTATCGGGAATCTTGGCGACATCTCCCCGCGCCTTGAGCAGGCTCTCGAGGCCGCTGATCTCATTGTCGCTGAGGACACGCGCCGCACCGCAAAGCTCCTCTCCCACCTCGGGATAGGCAAGCCCGTCGAGAGCTTCCACGCTCACAGCAACGCCGCTAAACTCGACCGCATCGTCAGCCGTCTGAGGCGCGGCGAGACGGTCGCCTGCGTCAGTGACGCCGGCACTCCGACCGTCTCCGACCCGGGTGCCGAACTCGTCCGGGCCGCACGAGAAGCGGGCGTCACCGTCTCCCCCATTCCCGGGCCAAGTGCCATCACCGCTGCGCTCAGCGCTTCCGGCATGAACGCGGATCGGTTCATCTTTCTCGGCTATCCGCCACGCAAGGCGGGACAGCGGGCCGATTTCTTCCGTCTCGTCCTCGCTCAGTCGCTGACCGTCATCCTCTACGAAGCCCCTCACCGCCTTGCTGAGACACTCCGAGAGCTGGCAGCACTTGCCGGTGATAGACACGCCATGATCGGTCGCGAAATGACGAAGAAGTTCGAGCAATTCCTCTGCGGCGCTCTGGCCGAACTCGCCGGCTACTTCGCCGAGAACGAGCCGCGCGGGGAGTTCGTCATACTCGTCGAAGGCGCTGCCAGTCAGCCCTCTCAGCCCGTTCCCGACGAGACTGTCATTCACTCGGTCCTTGCCGACCTGCTTGCATCCGGACTGTCGGTCAAGACGGCTGCCGATGCAGTCGCAAAGCTCACCTCAGTGTCGCGCAAACGCGCCTACGAAATGGGTCTTGATGCCGCCGGACGGTCACGAGGCGAATAGGCCGTGCTGCTCATCGCCGGGTGAAACAATTCCGCCGGTGTTGCGTCGAAGTAGATGTTGAACGAATCTCAGAACACGGAGACTGTCGGATGCAACCAAGACGCTGTTTCGTGCTGATACTCTCTGCGGCGATGGCGTTGAACGTCCACATCGCCTTCGCCAAGCAGTGGTCGGAGGCCCAGGAGAAAGCGGTCGGTGTCGAGGTCGCCGCCGAAATAGAGAAGCACTACAAGTTGTGGGACAACGAGGACGCCCTCAAAACGATCGAGGAGATAGTCGTCGAACTGGTCCCCCATACCGACCGGCCCGACATCGAGTACACAGTGAAGATGCTCGACAGTAATGAGGTGAACGCCTGCAGCATCCCCGGCGGCTTCATCTATGTTCACCGCGGCCTGGTCGAAGACGCCCAGTCCGTCCACGAACTCGCTGCTGTCCTCGCCCACGAAATCGCGCACAATTGCACCTATGACGCGATGGATCAGGCCCGCCGCTCCAAGAAGCTCTTCATCGGCGGCATCACCGCCGCCCTGATCGTCATATTCCTGGGGGCATCCAACGAGCAAGTCGCCAGCGTACTGGCGGCCGGCTCTTACGTCCAACAGGGAATCCTCAGTCGCTATTCCATCGAGATCGAGCAGCGTGCCGACCTCAACGCCGTGAAGTACCTGGTGCCCAGCAAGTATGACCCCGTCGGGCTCTTGACATTCATGGAGCGGCTCGGCGCCAAAGCATACAAGAAACCCCAGATAGACTACGGCATATACCAGAGCCATCCGATAACATCGCAGCGCTGCGCATATCTCATTCAGGCTATCTACGACGCCGACCTCGCCGTCAACCGCCGCGCCGTCACGAAGTGGGACCCGCCCACGTATGTCAGTATCGGCCCTGACGGAAGCGAGTACCCACCCGAGCCGCCTAAGGAGGAAGCCCAACCAGCACAGACCGACGCCAAGCCCGATGCGGAACCCGACACGAAACCTGATACCCAGACCGACGCCCAAGACAAGGCTGCAGAGCCACCGATTGACCGCAAGGCTGCGCCGGCGAGGATATCGCTGTGGGGAGAAGATATCGTCACCATACGCTCCCCGGGAACTCATGACGGCATAGACAAGCGCGCCGAGGCGATCTGCACGACACTCAACGAGGCCATCGCCGCAGGCCTCGAACGCTACGAGATACGTGCCGGGCAAGACGGCGAGAAGACCACGGTGCTGCTGCGGGGCAAGACGATGCTGGAGGTTTTCCCCGAGGACATCCCCTCCGACGAGGTCACCGCACAGCAGGTAGCTGAGGGCGTCGTGAAAGCTCTTGCCCGAGCGCTGCACCGCGAAGAGCTCTCCCGGCGGTTCTAACTATGGGCCAACGCATCATCATCGAGAAATGGGCAGAGAACCTCGAGGAAGTCACCATCGCGCGGTGGCTCAAATCGGAAGGCGAATACATTCAGGTCGGCGAGGTGCTCTGCGAGATCATCACCGACAAGGTGACCTTCGAATACACGATGGAGGACGCCGGCACCGTCGCGAGGATCTACGCTCCCGAAGCGAGCGTCATTCCGGTCGGGTACGTGATCGCATTCATCTCTGCCAGAGGTGAAGATGCCGACCCGGCCATCGAGCAGCACAACGAGCAGATATTGGCCCGTCACCGTCAGCAGGTGCAGCCAGATCTGGACCTGGATGCGATTCTCGGCGCAGCAAAGACCAAACGTTCCCGCCAGCGCGCGACCCCTGCTGCACGACGTCTGGCCAGGCAAAACCAGATCGAGCTTCAGGACGTCGCCCAGGCGCAGGCCGAACCGGTTGACATCATCAGCGAAGAGCACGTCCGCGAATACCTCAGCCGCACACAACAGGATGACGCGACATGATTGACCTCGACGGCAAGGTCGCACTGGTTACCGGGGCCTCTCGCGGCATCGGCCGGGCCATCGCCGCACAGCTCGCCCAACTGGGAGCCGACATCGCTATCAACTACCTGGAGAACGCCGAAGCCGCCGAAGCAACCGCTCAACTCGTTGCAGGGAGCGGCCGCGGCTACGCCCTCTGCCGGGCCGATGTCACTAATCGCGACGAGGTCAAAGGCATGGTGGAGGAAGTCCTCAAGGAGCTGGGTCGGCTCGACATCCTCGTCAACAATGCGGGCATTATCAGCGACCAGTTCCTGGCTTTCATGAAGCCCGAGCAGTGGGACCAAGTGATCGCCACATCACTCACCGGGGCCTTCAACTGCGCGCAGGCGGCGGTGCGTCCGATGATGAAGCAACGCTGGGGCCGCATCGTCAATATCGCGTCTGCTGCCGGGCTGATGGGCGATGTGCGCCGCACCAACTACGCCGCAGCGAAGGGCGGCCTCATCGCTTTCTCCAAGGCGCTCGCACGGGAGGTTGTCGGTCAGGGCATTATGGTCAACGCGGTGGCGCCCGGTGTCATCGAAACCGACCTCATCTCCGATATGCCGGACAAGCAGCGAGCGCAGATGTGCCAGCTCATCCCCGCCGGACGCTTCGGCAAGCCCGAGGAGGTCGCCCCGCTCGTCGCCTTCCTCTGCTCCGAACATGCCGCCTACATCACCGGGCAGGTCTTCAGCGTTGACGGCGGACTGCGGATGTGAGGCACCCCTACATACCCCTCCCAACGCCAACAGTCCTGCCTTGCAACCGTCTGCGAAATCGTTTATATTGTGGCTGCAGTCGTCGCTATCACTCGTCATCTCATAACGATAATGGCCTGCGACACAACCACGTCCTCGTTATTGGGCTTTTGGTCCGCCTCATCGCAATTCTCTTCATTGTCCGCAATACGCCCGTCTTACCACAAAGCAATGCCGGGAAGGACCCGTCATCATGCCCGGACGCAACCGATTTCTCGACGGCCTGCAGCGCGTAATGCGCTCGTTCGCGCCAAGCGAAGAGAATTTCTTCGTACTCTTCGAGGAACTCAGTGACAAGGCGGTGGCAGCGGCCGAGTGCCTCGACGATGTGATGGAGAACTTCCACCGTCTGGAGTTAGCCGTAGAGAAAATCGGCGACATCGAGCACGAGGCAGACGAGATCGTCCACGAAGTGACCCGGCGGCTCAACACGACCTTCGTGACGCCTGCCCTCTTCGACCGCGAGGACATCTTTCGAGTTGCCGAGCGTCTCGACGACATCATTGATCAGACCAAGGGCGCCATTGACCGGCTGAGCATCTTCAATATTGACGAACCGATTGACAGGTGCAAAGAGATGGCGAAGATCTTCGTGCAGGCGGCAACGTGTCTGCAAACCAACATGCACAACCTGGCCGGTCTCAAGCCGACGGATAACGAATATGTCGCCAGAATCAACACTCTGGAGAATGCTGCTGATGTCGTCCACCGCTCAGCCGTAACCGAACTGTTCGAATACGAAGGCGACCCGCGCCACATAATGAAGTGGCTGCTGATCTACGGGTTCGTCGAAGAAGCTATTGATAGCTGTGAGGCCGCGGTGAATCTCGTCGAGACCGTGGTGGTGAAGAATGCCTGAGATGCCAGTCTGGGTCTGTATCACCATCGGCATTGCCCTGATCTTCGACTTCATGAACGGGTTTCACGATACCGCCAATGCAATTGCCACGTCGGTCCTCACCCGTGCTTTGAGCATCCGTCAGGCGATTGTTTTTGCCTCAGGTCTCAACTTCCTCGGCGCTCTAGTGAGTATCAAGGTCGCCACAACCATCGGCAAGGGCATCGTGGACCCCGCCGACACCACCCATACGGTAATCCTGTCGGCTCTCGTGGGTGGAATCGTGTGGCTGCTGATTACCTGGTATTTTGGTCTGCCGACGAGTTGTTCCCACACTCTGGTCGGGGGAGTAGTCGGTGCCGTGCTGGCCGATCACACCACCATTGCGAGCGCCACCGGCACGCTCGGCTGGACGCTCAACTACGGCGTGCTGCAGGTCGCCGGCCTCAAGAAAATATTCATCTCGCTGCTGCTGTCCCCCGTGTTTGGTATCATTCTCGCCGTGATACTGATGATTGTCCTGCTCCACGTCTTCGCCCGCTGCGCTCCCTCACTACTCA